>CADEDX010000205.1 GCA_902826195.1 uncultured Bradyrhizobium sp.
CTTGCCGCAGTTCTGATCGAGCGCAACGAAGATCAGCTTGCCATTCGCGGCGGCGGTGTCCTGTTTCCACGGCTGCTGCCCGTCGATCTGGCAACGGTTAGATCGACGTATGTGCCAATCTCTCAACCGGGGGGGGGGCGTGCCTACCGGGCTGTGACGACCACGCCCGGCATCCTCGATGGCCTCGTCTGCCGGCCGCTGGCAAGGCGTGCGCCGCTGGCTGGCGAAGTGGAGATCGAGATCGACGCAACGGGCCTCAACTTCATGAATGTACTGTCGGCGCTGGGCTCCTACCCGGGATATGAGAACGGGGTGGGTCCGCTCGGCATCGAGTGCGCTGGCCGCGTCGCTGCAGTCGGCGAAGGCGTGACCGGATTAAGCATCGGCGCGTCGGTCATCGCCATCGCGTTTGATTGTCTGGCGAGCCACGTGATAGCGGACGCTCGTCTCGTGCGGCTCAGGCCGCCAGGACTGACGGCTGCCGAGGCGTGCGCGCTTCCAATCGCATTTGCAACTGCGCACCTCGCGTTGATTGAACTGGGCCGGCTGCGGCGCGGCGAGCGCGTCCTGGTCCACGCCGCTGCGGGAGGCGTCGGCCTCGCGGCCGTGCAGATTGCGAAGTCCGTGGGCGCCGACATCTACGCCACCGCGGGCACGCCCGAGAAGCGTGCCATGCTCGAGGCTCTAGGCGTGGTCAAGGTAATGGATTCGCGCTCGCTGGCGTTCCGCGATGAACTCTTGGCGGCAACCGGCGGCGAGGGTGTCGACGTTGTGCTCAACTCGCTGGCGGGCGAGTTCGTTCCTGCCGGCCTTGCCGTGTTAAGGTCGCATGGACGCTTTTTGGAAATTGGCAAGCAGGACATCTATCGGAACGCGCAGATTGGGCTGTTGCCGTTCCAGCGCAACCTGGCTTACTTCGCCATCGATCTCGATCGGATGATCCGGGAACGCCCGGACGTGGTTGGGGAATTGCTTGACGCAGTGACTGGGCGGCTCGCTCGCGGCGTTTATAGTCCATTACCGACACGCACGGTGCCCGTCGCGCGCATGGCGGAGGCTTTCCGCGATATGGCTCAGGGCCGCCATTTCGGCAAGCTGGTCGTGACGCACGACGATGCGCAGCTTCAGCTCGAGGATCGAACCGACCGACTGCACGCATTGACCAGCGGAACATGTGTGATCACCGGTGGATTAGGTGGTCTCGGCCTTGCCGTTGCAGATTGGCTCGTTGCGCACGGCGCCAACCGACTGGTGCTAGCGGGGCGCTCGCCTCCGAACGAGTCGCAGCAGGTCGAAGTGATGAGATTGCGCACGCGCGGTGTGCGCGTCGAAGTCTTGCAGGTTGATGTCACTGTTGAGGCGCAAGTGCAGGGCCTCGTCGAGGAAGCGAAGGGCCTGCTCGGTCCGATAAGCGCCGTCATTCATGCGGCGGGCATTCTCGACGACGCGACGCTGCGCAGGCAGGACAGTGAACGTTTTTTGCGTGCCCTGGCCCCCAAGCTCGGAGCAGCTTGGCATCTGCACACCGCGCTCGGTGCGCATCCCGATGCGACCCTCGTGCTCTTCTCATCCATTGCATCGCTCCTTGGCCTCTCCGGCCAGGCCAACTACGCAGCGGCGAACGCCGGGCTCGACGCACTCGCGTTCCATCGCGTCGCGCATGGGCTCCGCGCCATCAGCATCAACTGGGGCCCGTGGGCTGAGATCGGCATGGCGGCTGCGCGTGACGATCGGGGTCGACGCCTCGAATCGCGCGGGCTTGCGGGCCTCGCGCCCTCGGCTGCGTTGGACGCATTCGAGTGCGTGCTCGCGACGGCTCCCACGCAGGTTGCGGTCGTCGACTTCGATGCGCGCGCATATGCGCAAGCGTATCCAGCCGCAGCGTCAAGTGTTCTGCTTTCGGATCTTATCCGCAGCGACTCGGTCGAGATAGCACGTGGGGAGGAGACGCGCGGCCTCAAGGCGGAGCTTCTGGCGCTCGGGCCTGGCCGGCGGCGCGTCGAGGTATTGCGTGGGTACGTCCGGGAGCAGGTCGGAAAGGTGCTGCGCCAAGCGGCGTCACGGTTGGATAACGACAAGCCGTTCCGGTCGTTGGGCCTGGATTCGTTGATGGGACTTGAGCTGCGCAATCGATTGGAAGTGGGGACCGCGCTATCACTGCCGGCGACGCTGGTGTGGAACTACCCCACCATTGCAACGCTGGCGGACGAACTGGGGCGACGCTTGGAGTTGCCGATGTCTGCGGATGAGTTGCACGAGACGGAGGGCTCACCGGTCGCCGATGCGCAGACGGAGCGGCCGCCGGGCGCCGCTGGCAACGAAGCCATGGATGATCTAGAGACCCTTCTGGCTGACATCGAGCGTCTTTCGGCCGATGAGGCTCGCCGATCGCTCGTGGAAGGTGACTGATACGTGCATGTGTAGGAAGTATCGATGAACGACATTGCACAACGTATCGCGAGCTTGAGCCCGGAGCAGAGGGCGCTCCTGGAGCAACGCATGCGCGTGGCCTCGACCCGCGTGCCGGCCGCTGCACAAGGCCCTGCGCCAATCGCCGTCATTGGCGTGGGTTGTCGGCTGCCCGGCGGTGTGGCCGGGACCGAGGATTTCTGGCGGATGCTGCGCGACGGAATCGACGCCATCACGGAGGTTCCTGCTGAACGTTGGGACAATGCGCGGCTATACGATCCCGAGCCCGATGCGAAGGGTTGCATCAGCACGCCTTACGGTGGCTTCGTCGCCGGCGTCGACCAGTTCGACGCAGCTTTTTTCGGCATTTCGCCGCGAGAGGCGGAGCGGATGGACCCGCAGCAGAGGCTGCTGCTCGAGGTTGCCGTTGAAGCGCTGGAGGACGGTGGGCAGTCCTTGTCCAGACTAGCAGCCAGCGATACCGGAGTGTTCGTTGGTGCGCATAGTCATGCCAGCGATTACCTATGGCTCCAATACAAGGACCCGGAAGCAATCGACGCCTTCACCGCCACCGGCACGGCGCATAACCTGTTTGCAGGCCGGCTCTCCTACCTGCTTGACCTGCGTGGTCCTGCAATGGTGGTCGACACAGCCTGCTCATCGTCGCTGACAGCCGTTCACCTCGCCGTGCAAAGCTTGCGCGCCAGCGAGTCAGCGTTGGCGATCGTTGGCGGCGTCAATCTGATACTTGAGCCGAACTTCTCGATCGCCGCTTCACGCATGCATATGCTAGCTGCTGATGGCCGCTGCAAGACGTTCGATCAGCGCGCAGACGGGTTTGTGCGGAGCGAAGGTTGCGGTGTCGTCGTGCTTAAACGGTTAGCTCATGCAATTGCCGACGGCGATCCCATCCGCGCTGTGATTCGCGGCTCGGCGATCAACCAGGACGGCAATACCAACGGCATCACGGCTCCCAATGGCCTCGCGCAGCGTGCCGTGATCCAGCGCGCCCTTCGCGATGGAGGCGTCGACGGTGCGGACATCGGCTATGTTGAGGCTCATGGTACGGGCACTGCGCTCGGCGACCCCATCGAGGTCGAGGCGCTCGCGGCCACGTTGGGCAAGGGCAGCGCTCCGTGCTTCTTGGGTTCCGTCAAGACCAACATTGGTCACCTCGAGGGCGCGGCGGGCATCGCTGGCTTGATCAAGGCCGTGCTGGTGCTGCAGCATGGTGAGATTCCTGCCAACCTGCATTTTAGCTCGCTCAATCCGCATATCTCGCTGGCCGGCACGCGTCTGGCCGTGGCCACGGAGCTGACGCAGTGGGATCCGAACGATAAGGCGCGGCTGGCAGGCGTCAGTTCGTTCGGCTGGTCCGGTACCAATGTACATCTCGTGCTGGAAGAGGCCCCCGTCCGCGCCACGGTCGCGGGAGCGACAGCTCCTGCCAGTGACGACGAAGCCGCCTCCACAACAAGCGCCAAGTGCTTCGTCCTACCCGTTTCGGCGCGGTCGCGCGGCGCATTGGTGACGATGGTCGATCGCTACCGCGAAATGTTGGGGCAGGCGGGCAGCGAACAACTCGGTGCGGTCTGCGCGACGGCCGCGCTGCGCCGGACCTCTCACGGCCATCGCGTCGCCGTGGTTGGTCGCGATGCTGCGACGTTGGTATCCGGCCTTGCTGAAGCTGCGGCGAGGGCACCGAGCCGGCCACGGCTGGAGCCACCACGTGTGGTGTTCGTGTTTCCCGGCCAGGGATCTCAGTGGGCCGGAATGGGCCGATCGTTGATGGCCGCCGAGCCGGAATTTCGAGCTGCGATCGCTCGTTGCGACGCCGCCATCAGGACCGAGGCGGGCTGGTCGTTGATCGACGTGCTTAGCGGCAAGGCGCCGATGGACGACATCGCAACGCTGCAGCCAACGCTATTTTCGATGCAGATCGCGATTGCGAGCCTATGGCGCTCGTGGGGTTTCATGCCCGAGGCGGTCGTTGGGCACAGCATGGGCGAGGTGGCAGCGGCTCACATCGCCGGTGCACTCAGTCTCGATGATGCAGTCCGCGTGATGTGCAGGCGAAGCGGCCTGCTGCGGCGGATTGCCGGTCGTGGAGCGATGGCGCTCGTCGAGTTGTCGCTGCAAGAAGCACGGCAGGCTTGTGCCGGGGAGGCGAGCCGCGTGGCCGTCGCCGCGAGCAACGGCCCACGTGCGAGCGTGCTGTCGGGTGACGTGGAGGCCCTCGACCGGATCATCACGACCCTTTCGGCACGCGGAGTCTATTGCCGGCCGGTCAAGGTCGACGTGGCCTCCCACAGTCCGCAAGTTGATGTGCTGCGTGACGATCTGCTGGCGCAACTGGCTGTCATCCGGCCTGTAGAGGCGCAGGTTCCATTCTATTCCACAGTCGACGCACAACAACTCGACGGCTCGAGTCTCGATCCAATCTACTGGATGCGCAATCTCCGCGAACCGGTGCGTATGCACGATGCCACCGCTCAGTTGATTGCCAATGGATTCGACGCGTTTATCGAGATCAGTCCGCATCCGATCGTGTTGCCGTCCATTGACGATGCGATCGAGGAGGCCGGGGCGGACGCTGTGACCGTCGCGTCGACGCGTCGCGACGGCGACGAGCATCGCGATATGCTCGAAGGCCTTGCGCGGCTCTTTGAGCGCGGTGCCACGCCCGATTGGCGCGCGCTCTGGCCGGTGCCTCCGATGCCGGTTTCTCTTCCAGCCTACCCTTGGCAACGCGAACGGTTCTGGATCGATGAAGCGCTGCACCGCCGGCCGATACAGCTCGATACCGCGGGGCCGGCATCGCGCGAAGACGCGCGGCGGTTGCTCTATTCGCCGCGCTGGATTGCTGCCCCTTGCGAAAAGCCGGCACAAGCCGGCAAGCGCGGCACGTGGGTATTGTTCGCCGATCAAAAAGGCATGGCTGCGGCGCTCGCCGCCCACCTTGAGAAAGCGGGCTACATTGCATGGCTGGTTCAGCCCGCCGATGCTTGGTCCTTGTATGCGCCACGTTCGGTCGGCGTGCGCAGCGGGGAGGTCGCGGATATCGAGCGCCTGTTCGCAGAGGTTGAGCGTGAGGCAGTGCCGTTGGACGGGGTCGTACATCTGTGGAGCCTCGATGCGCCGGCCGGTCTTGACGATCTCGCAGTGCAGGAGGAGTTCCAAGTCAACAGCTGCGCGTCCGTCGCAGGTCTGGTGCAGGTGCTGGCAGGACGCGAGGGCCAGCGGCTACCCCGGCTCGCACTTGTCACGGCCGGTGCCCAATCACCCAATGGCCGCTCGACAGCTTCGGTGCAGGCGCCGCTATGGGGCTTTGGCAGAGTAATTGCGGAGGAGCACCCGGAATGCTGGGGTGGTCTTATCGACATCGATCCCGCCGAGGAGCCAGCTTCGTCGGCGGCCAGGATTGCGGCCGAGATCGTCGCTGCCGAGCCCGAGGACGGCGTCGCTTTTGTCGACAGGGGCGCGCGCTACGTGCTGCGACTTCAACGAATCGCCTCGGGTGGCAGCGCCGCACCATTCGCATGTCGAGCTGACGCGAGTTATCTCGTAACGGGCGGCCTCGGGGGTGTTGGGCTCGAGATCGCGCGCTGGCTGGCCGAACGTGGTGCGCGTCATCTGCTGCTAGCCGGACGAAGGGGACTACCGCCCCGGGAGAGCTGGGCGCAGCAAACAGACGAAGGAACAAGGCGTAGCGTCGACATCGTGCAATCAATCGAAGCGTTGGGAGCCAGTGTCCATCCGCTCGCCCTCGACGTGACGGACGAGGCCGCTGTGAGACAGGTGCTGCAGGGAGGGGCGGCGTCGCTTTCGTCGGATGTGCAGTGGCCTGCGGTGCGTGGCATCGTGCATGCTGCGGCCGTCGCGGATGATTGCCTCATTGATCGGCTCACGCCACGCAGTCTGCGCAACGTGTTGCGCCCCAAGGCTACAGGCGCGGCTGTTCTCGCGCGCGCGATCGACGGCCATGCGATCGATTTCCTTGTGCTGTGTTCGTCTCTCGGCAGCCTGCTCGGCCAACCCGGTCAGGCGAGCTATGCCGCGGCCAACGCCTATCTCGACGCGCTGGCCGTCGATGTGCGCCAGCGTGGCGTACCGGCGCTTGCGGTGAACTGGGGGGCTTGGGCGAAGCTGGGCTTAGCCCAGTCACCAGGAGGGCGGCGTACTGTCGAGGAACTCGATCGTCGCGGTATCCGGGAATTCGCGGCAACCACCGGCACTGCGGCGCTCGGACTTCTGCTCGAGGCAGGAATTGCCAACGCTGCGGTTTTTCCAGCTGACTGGTCTCGCTTTGGGATGACCGCTCGAGGCGTGCGATTGCCGTCGCTCGTGCAAGAACTTGCATCGCCGGAGGTGCGGGCGGTGAAATCTCTCCAGCCCGCCGCGCGTGCTGCGCTGGACGCCGCCGAGCCAGATCAGCGGGTGCCGATGGTGATCGAGCATTTGCAGGGGCTGTTGGCCAGGGTTCTGCGGTTGTCTCCGGAAAAAGTTGACGTCGATGCGCCAATGGGCACGCTCGGCCTCGAATCGCTTACCGCTCTGGAATTCCGCCGATACATCGAGGCCAGTATCGGAATGCGCGTCTCGGCCATGGTCCTCTGGA
Organism: uncultured Bradyrhizobium sp.; assembly: GCA_902826195.1. Classification (GTDB taxonomy): domain Bacteria; phylum Pseudomonadota; class Alphaproteobacteria; order Rhizobiales; family Xanthobacteraceae; genus Bradyrhizobium. The sequence goes on from CADEDX010000205.1 coordinate 7,028, forward strand.
GCCACTCGACCGTTACAGCCCTGGCGCGGCATCTGCTCTCAAAGCTCTATGATCAGCCAGAAATCGAAGAGGTCGGACCGAGCCGCGGCCTTCACTGGCAAACGGGTTCGGCCATGGCTGCCATGAGTGACGAGGACGCCCTTCGGGCACTGATCGGCGCGGGCAAGCAATGACGACCATGCGAACAACGTCGGGCGCCAAGATCGCGTTGGCTGCGCTAAAATTGCGCGAGAATGCTGCGGACTTCGAGTTGGCTGCGGCAGAGCCGTTGGCGATCATTGGCATGGGCTGTCGTTTTGCTGGGGGCGTCACCGATAGCGACTCGCTCTGGCAGTTGCTCGAATCTCGCCGGAATGTCGCAACCGGAGCGCCGCCTGAGCGTTTCACGGCCGATGATCTACGCGGCGCGATTCCAGACACCGCGCCGGACCTTCTGCAGGGAGCTTTCCTTGACGACATTGACCGCTTCGATGCGCATTATTTCGGCATCGCCCCGCGTGAGGCGGCTCACATGGATCCGCAGCAACGCATGCTGCTCGAGGTGTCCATCGAAGCCATCGAGGATGCAGGACTGCTGCCGGAGCGGTTGCGCGGCTCCGCCACCGGCGTCTTCGCCGCGATATACAATCATGACTTCTTGCGATACCAGCATGCCGATCTGGACCGGATAGCCGCACACACCGCATCTGGCACCTCCCCTGCCATCGCCGCCGGACGCATTGCGTTTCTGCTCGATCTCCGAGGGCCGGCGATTATCATCGATACCGCATGCTCTTCCTCGCTGGTGGCGGCCCACTTGGCCTGCACAAGCTTACGAAGCCGGGAGTGCGACCTTGCGATCGTGGGCGGGGCCGGATTGATCCTTGGCCCGGAGACTTACCTGTCGCTGAGCAAGTGGGGTATGCTCGCGCCTGACGGCCGCTGCAAGACGTTTGATGCGCGGGCGGATGGCTTCGGGCGCGGCGAGGGAGGCGCTGTCGTCATCATCAAGCGACTTGCAGATGCTCTGCGGGACGGCGATAGAGTACGCTCTATCATCCGCGGCACGGCGATCAACCAGGACGGGCGTAGCACCGATCTCACGGCACCGAACGGCCTCGCCCAGCAGGACGTGATTCGTCGCGCGCTTCGTTCCGGCCAAGTGAGCGCGCGCGATATCGGCTATATCGAGGCGCATGGCACGGGTACGCAGCTTGGGGATCCGATAGAGGTCGAGGCGCTTACGGAAGTGCTTGGTGACCGCTCGGACGATGCCATTCCTTGCGCGCTGTCGTCCATCAAGGCTAACGTTGGGCATCTTGAGGCGGCCGCCGGCGTCACCGGCCTAATAAAGTCAACGCTCGTTCTGGAGCGTGCCGCGATCCCGCCGCAGGCACTGTTCGAGACGCTCAATCCCCACCTCGATCTTGAGGGTTCACGGTTTTACGTTCCGACGCAACAAGCAGAGTGGCCGCGCGGTCCCGTGCCGCGCCTGGCCGGCGTCAGCTCTTTCGGCTTCAGCGGCACGAACGCGCACGCGATCCTGGAGGAGCCGCCACGGCTGCCTGTCGCGCCACCGATCAGCGCAGACAAACCGACTGCGCAACATCGCCTGCTTATCGTCACGGCTAAAAGCGAGTCGGCGCTGCAGAGCCTTGCGGGGCGCTATGCCGATCGCGTGTTGAGTGAGCCCGACGAGATCGACGACATCTGCTTTACCGCGGCGCTGCGCCGCTCTCACCACGACCATCGCCTTGCCGTGGTCGCGGAGGGTGGGCAGCAGTTGGCCGAACGTCTACAGCAGTTCGCGATCGGAGCGCGCCCTGCGGGTATAGCGAGCGGACAGCGCCAGCGTGGGCGCGATCCGCGGCCGGTATTCGTATTTAGTGGTCAAGGTCCGCAATGGCCGCGTATGGGCCTTGAACTGTTCGAAGCTATTCCCGTGTTCCAGGAGGCGCTGAAGCAATGCGAGGTTGCGCTGCGCCGGCACGGCGACATCGAGTTATTGAAGGAATTGGCGGAAAGCGACGCGACCTCGCGGCTCGCCGCCACTGAGATTGCGCAGCCTTGCATCTTCGCTGTGCAGACGGCGCTCGCCGCCGTTTGGCGGTCGTGGGGCGTAACGCCGGCCGCCGTGATTGGTCACAGCATCGGCGAGATAACAGCCGCGCACGTGGCCGGCATCCTCCCGCTTGACGACGCGGCGCGGATCGTTGTGCACCGCGCTCGATTGATGCAGCGAGCGACCGGCTCGGGCCGCATGCCCTCGACCGAATTGCCTGTCGCCGACGTCGAGGCGCTGATCCGTGATTCGCGTTCTGGTGCCGGCGTGGCAATCGCCGCCGTAAACGCTCCAGATTCGTGCGTGATAGCTGGCGCTGCAGATGCCGTGGATGCGATCGTCGCGGATGCGCGCCGGAACGCGGCCGCTGCGACCATATTGCCGGTGGACTACGCCTTTCATAGCCCGCAGATGGAAACGCACGCAAGAGATCTCGAGCAGCAGTTGACTGACCTCGCGCCGCGCCACGGGGATGTTCCGTTCCTGTCGACCGTCACGGGCCGCTGCGAGAAGGGCGAGAAGCTGGTTGCGGACTATTGGCGGCGCAATGTGCGCGATCCGGTACGCTTTTCGGACGCAGTGGCGGCAGCAATGTCAGCAGGGCATTGCTGCTTCCTGGAAGTCGGTCCGCATCCCGTACTCTCCCAGGCCCTGCACAGATGCGCGCGCGATGGGGTTGAGCCCCGCACGTTCACATCGATGCGACGCGGGCAGTCGCAACTCGGCACCATGCTGCTCGGCCTTGCCGGCTTGTTCGCCAACGGCTTGGAGCCCGAGTGGAAGGCGATTTGGCCCCGCGGCAGCGTGGTGTCCCTCCCGCGCTACGCCTGGAGCGACGAGCGATACCCGGTGCCGCGTTATCGTGACAGAATGCTTTCGGTGCCGCGCCGTGCTCGCGATCCGCATCATCCAATTCTTGGAGCGCGCGTGCCATTGGCGGGCGGCCAGCCCGTCTACGAGACGACCCTTTCGATAGCGGACCTGCCGTACCTGCGCGATCATGCCGTTGATGGGCGGCCCCTCGTTCCGGGAGCGCTCTACATCGAGGCCGTGCTCGAACTCGCGGGCGCGTTATGGGGACCGGCCAACAACGAGCACAGTAGTTGCTGCATTGAATCGCTTGCCATCAATCGAGCGTTGATGCTGGACGAGGCCGGGCCAGTAAAGCTTCAAGTCGTGGTGGACAAGCTCGATGATGAGAGAGCCGAGTTCCGCATCTTCAGTTTGGCGCCGGGTGTAGCAACGTGGACGGAGC
>CADEDX010000206.1 GCA_902826195.1 uncultured Bradyrhizobium sp.
GGAGGCGCGCGGTGACGCCTGGGGCGCCGTGCGGCAGTTGTTGCTGACGCATCTCGATCGCGATGATGCCGGCGGCATTCCGGATTTTCCGAACGCCCGGGTGCACGTCCATCGCCGCGAGCATGACATGGCGGTGACCGGTCGGACGCCGAGGCCGAAGGGGCGCTATGTCATCGACCAGTGGAAGCATGGGCCGCAATGGGCCTTCTATGGCGAAGGCGGCGAAGACTGGTTCGGCTTCAAGGGCGTGCGCGCGCTTGGCGATCGCGAGCCTGACATCCTGATGATCCCGCTGCCGGGCCATACGCTGGGTTATTGCGGCATCGCCGTTCGCAGCGGGGACAAATGGCTGCTGCACGCCGGAGATGCCTACTTCTTCCACGGCCAAATGCAGGCTGCGCCGCGGGTGCCGCTGGTCCTCGGAATGTTTCAGCGCCGTGGTGATATGGATCGCGCCATGCGCATCGAAAACCAGGAGCGGTTACGGACGCTCAAGGCCAATCACGGCGATCAGGTAATGGTCTTCAATAGCCACGATCCCGTCGACTACGAGAATTGCCGTTGCGGCCAACACGGGCGGATGCAGGGCGACGACCGATCCTGATCAGCGCTTGCCCTTCGGCGCGGGTGCAGGAGCCGGCGCGGACGCGACCGGTTCGGGTTGCTTGGCCGGCGGTTGCTCGGTCTGGATCGCGCATTGCGAGGCCGCGAGCGAGGCCTGCGCCTGCGGCATCAGGCCGGGCTCCGGCGCCAGCGCCTTCAGCACGATCAGGCCGGTGGTGGTGGGGGAATCGATGATAAGTCGGTCGGCGGCGGTGACTTCCTCATCCTCCGGCAGTGCCGAGTGCTGGTCTTCCGTCATCAAATCGAGTTCGATCACCTTGCGGCCGGCCGAGCGGTCGTTGATGGCGTAATAGGCGACTTCGTTGCGCGTATAGAACGACACGGACGTATAGGCCTGGCTGACCGGCACCGTCAGCTTGAGCGGGCCGCCCGAGAGATCGTAGCGGCAGACGGCGACCGCAAACGCCGGATCCATGAACGGCATCGGCGCGTTGTTGGGCTCGGCGAGCGGCAGCGCGGTGACGGCGTTCTCTTTCGTCATCGGCGTCAGCCGCGAATAGGCGTCTTGCGTCGCGATGCGCGGCAGCGCCAGCACGCTGACGAGATGCACCACGCCGCCCAGCAGCACGCCCGCGAGGATGGTCAACGCAAGCCGGATCATGGGCAACCCACCGTGGTGATCGATGGCATCGGCGCGTCGCGCTGAGTGCGCGTCGCGACGCCAACCGGCGTATCGTACAGCCGCAGCATCAGCGCGTAGCGCTCGATGCCGCCGGTGGGCAGCCAGTTGCCGGCCCGCGACCGCGCCGCGACGCGGATCTCGAATGCGCCGTCAGAGCCGCGGACGATTTCCTGGCTGGTGAATCCGTAGCGCTGCAAGGAATTCGCGACCAGATGGCCCTTGCGGTCGAACAGCGTCAGCGTCCAGAACCGCGCCGCCGGAGTCACGCCGCTGACGACCACGTCGCAGCGCCCGTCGAGCGGCTTCTTCTTGTCGTCAGCGGTCGCCGAGAAGGCGATGCCGTCGCCGGTGCCGATCGGCAGTTCGCCGCTGCGCGCGATCGAGGCACGTGAATAGGGATCGATATCGGAGCTGCCGCTCTTGGGCCGCGCGGTCCAGGCGCCGATCGTCAGCGTGCCGAGATCGGTGCCGCGCGTCGACGTCAGGTAGGTCGAGCCGAGGCCTACGGCCGTGGCAAGCACCAACGCCAGCAAAGTGATGAAGATCAGCCGCACAGGGCAGGGGCTCCGAAATCCAGCAATCTAATCCAGGGCTTTCAATTCTTCCGTGGCGCCGGGGCCGGCTGGTCGCCGGCGGCCGCGACATAGTTCTCCGGGAAGGCCAGCGCACCTGATGTGACCGGTTTGCCCGGCGGCTTCTCGTTGGACGAGGTCTTGCCCGCGGCCTTGCCGGCCTCGTCGAGCAGCCGCTCGACGCGCACCAGGATGTCCGCGCCGCGCCGTGTCAGGACCGGCGGCGGTCCCGGCTTGGTCTCCAGCACCCGCGCCGCGCCGTTGGCCGCAACGCTGCCGGGCAGGGTTGGCGGCGGCAATTTCTGTCCCATGCCGACGCCGGGGATTTCCTTCACCTCGACGCCCTGGTGCGCGACCACCATGATGTCGTGCCAGGTTTGCGCAGGCAACGAGCCGCCGGTCATGCGGTTGGTCGGCGAGTAATCGTCATTGCCGTACCAGACCGCGCAGGAGAAGTTGCCGGTGTAGCCGACGAACCAGGCGTCGCGGTAGGCGTTGGTGGTGCCGGTCTTGCCGGCGGCCGGAATGCCGTCCAGCGCCGCGCGGCGCGCGGTGCCTTCGGTGACGACGTGGCTCATCATCTCCGCCATGTCCGCGGCGACGGAGGCGGGGATCGCCTGCACCGGTTTCTTGCCGTCGCGATCGAAGCGCCAGACCAGGTCGCCGGCGCCGGTGCGCACTTCCAGCACGGCGTGCGGTTTCGCGGACTTGCCCTTGTTCGGGAAGGTCGCGTAGGCGACCGCGTGCTCGAGCACGGTGACTTCGTCGGAGCCGATCGGCATCGACGGCGTGTCCGGCAGCGGCGCCGTCAGGCCGAAACGGCGCGCCACCTCGGTGATCTTGGCGCGGCCGGCCTTGGCCGGGTTCGGCGACTTGCCGCCGAGCGCGATCGAGAGCTTCACCGGCACGACGTTGATCGAGCGCGTGATCGCTTGGGTCGGCGTCACCGACCCCGAGTAGGAGTGGCCATAGTTCTGCGGGCACCAGTTGCCGATGCAGACCGGGCCGTCGACCACGATCGAAGTCGGCTTGTAACCGTTCAGCAGCGCGGTGGTGTAGACGTACGGCTTGAACGAGGAGCCGGGCTGCCGGTAGGCGTCGGTCGCGCGGTTGAACTGACTGGAGCCGTAGTCACGGCCGCCCACCATGGCGCGAACGCCGCCGTCGAGGTCGGATACGACCACGGAAGCCTGGGTCGCGTGATAGTCGCGGCCGAACTGGCGCAGCTGGTTCTCGACCGCCTCCTCGGCGGCGCGCTGCACGGTCATGTCGATCGCGGTGCGCACCACGAAGACGCGCTCGACATAGGATTTCGGAAACGTGTCGACCAGCTTGCGCATCTCCTCGAAGGCATAGTCGAGATAATAGTTCGGCGAGTTCTCGTCGCGGCGGTCGACCGCCATCGCCGGGTTACGGCGGGCACCGAACACCTGGCCCTCGGTCATGAAGCCGGCATCGACGAGGTTGTCGAGCACGACGTTGGCGCGCGCGCGGGCGGCCGGCAGGTTGATGTGCGGGGCGTATTTGGTCGGCGCCTTGAACAGACCGGCCAGCATCGCGGACTCCGCCAGCGTGACGTCGCGCGCCGACTTGTTGAAATAGAAATGCGCCGCACCGTCGACGCCGAAAGTGCCGCCGCCCATATAGGCGCGGTCGAGGTAGAGTTTCAGAATCTCGTTCTTGGTGAGACGCGTTTCCAGCCAGATCGCGAGGAAGGCTTCCTTCACCTTGCGCTCGATGGTGCGCTCGTTGTTGAGGAACAGGTTCTTCGCCAACTGCTGGCTGATCGACGAACCGCCCTGACGCACGCCGCCGGCCTGCGCGTTGGTGACGAGCGCGCGGGCGAGGCCGGGAAAGTCGATGCCGAAATGGTCGTAGAATCGTCGGTCTTCGGTGGCGAGCGTCGCCTTGATCAGATTGTCCGGAAAGTCTTCCAGCGGGATCGAGTCGTTGTGCTTGATGCCGCGGCTGCCGATCGGGTTGCCGTAACGGTCGAGGAACGACACCGCGAGGTCGGATTTCTTCAGCCAGTCGTCATCGGCGGTTTCGCGAAACGCCGGGACGGCCAGCGCCAGCATGAGGACCAGCCCGCCGAGCCCGATGGTGGCGGCTTCCGACATCGGTTCGATGAAGACCCAGCGCTTCCAGCGGCCGACATAGAAGCGGTCCATGAAGGTGGAGTAGCGCTCGTAGAGCTCGCGCAGGCCCTTGCCCGACGAAAACAGCGTCGAGTCGATGCGCGCATCCAGATCCAGGAAGAAATTCCGGATCTTCTGCTTCCACGCGGGAGGTAGGATCTGGCGCACCGGGACCTGCAGTCGGTTCGAAACGCTCGCACACCCGCCTTGGGCGCTGTCGGAACGTCATGCTTCGATGTTGCGGCAAACCCAAGGCGCTTTTAGGACGCCTGGGGACTCACACCTCTTCTATCCGAGCGGGGGTCATAAACCAATGCTCCCGCTTGCCATTTGGGCGGTCAGCCCTAACGCGGTCCCCGCCTTTTTGCTTCCGGATTCAGCCCGCTTGCGCGCGGGTTGCCCGACCCCCTAGAAGGGCTGCAGCCGAAACCCTGCGGGAAACCATCCGAATTCATGACCGCGCCGCCCAAACGCGCTTCCGGCCAGGAGGGATTCTTCTGGAAAACCAAGGTGTTGGAAGAAATGTCCAACGCCGAATGGGAAAGCCTGTGCGACGGCTGCGCGCGTTGCTGCCTGGAAAAGCTGGAAGACGAGGATACCGGCAAGATCTACTTCACCCACGTGTCCTGCAAACTGCTCGATTCCGGCCTGTGCGCCTGCAAGGATTACCCGAACCGCTCCGACAAGGTTCCGGATTGCGTCCGCCTGACGCCCGAAAACGTCCGTACCCTGAACTGGCTGCCGCCGAGCTGCGGCTACAAGCTGGTTGCCGAGGGGCGCGATCTCTATTGGTGGCATCCGCTGATCTCAGGCGATCCCAATACTGTGCATGAAGCCGGGGTTTCGGTGCGCGGTCGCGTCCAGGGGACCGAGAACGAGATCGCCGACGAAGATCTCGAGGATCACATCGTGCAATGGCCGGCGCTGTTGCCGAAGCGGGCGCAGCTGAAGAAGCGGCCAAAGACCTGAAAAAATCGCTGAACGGCTGACCCCGCTCGATTGCGGGAACGCGACGGCACGCTCGCGGGATGCACCCATGCGCGCAGGCGCCTGCCGCGGAGGCGATTCGGGCCTTATTGTGCAGTGCATAAGGCGATTCCATCTCGGCGGCCTTGGCCGCGTAGAAAAATATTACGTCCGATATGAACCAGCACCAGCGGCAAGGCCATGAGCCCGCCGACCAGACGACATTGCCGGACGATATTGGCCGCGAACTCTCGCAGATCACGACCGAGGTCATCGATGTCAGCGACGCGCCGCCGATCGCGCCACGGCCGCCGCTGAGCCCCGACGAGATCCGCACCATCCTGATGAGCCTGCTGCTGACGATGTTCCTGGCCGCGCTGGACCAGACCATCGTGGCGACCGCGCTGCCAACCATCGGCCGCCAGTTCAACGACGTCGGCAATTTGTCCTGGGTCATCACGTCCTATCTGCTGGCCGGAACGGCGGTAGCACCCGTGTTCGGCACGCTCAGCGACATCTACGGCCGCCGCGCCATGATCACGGTTTCGCTGGCCCTGTTCACGGCCGGCTCGATCCTGTGCGCGGTGGCGCCGAACATGACGGTCCTGATTGTCGCGCGCGGTCTGCAAGGGTTGGGTGGCGGCGGCATCATGCCCGTCGTGCAGACCGTGATCTCGGACGTGGTCTCACCGCGCGAGCGCGGAAAATATCAGGCCTATTTCAGCAGCGTCTGGATGCTGGCGGGATTGCTGGGGCCGGTGTTGGGCGGCGTGTTCGCCGAGCATTTGCACTGGTCGATGATCTTCTGGATCAATGTGCCGCTCGCCGTCGGCGCGCTGTTTCTGCTGCTGCCCAAGATGGGCAAGATTCCGGTGTTCCACCGCCGCCGCAAGGTCGACTGGCTCGGCGGCGTGCTGCTGATGGCGTCCGCGGTGGTGGTGATGCTGGTGCTGAGCTGGGGCGGCAACCGCTACGCCTGGCTTTCGCCGGCGATCATGGCGATGATCGGCGCGTCAGTCGCGCTGGCGCTCGGCTTCGTCTGGCATGCGCGCCATGCCGATGAGCCGTTTCTGCCGCTGTCCTTGCTGGGCGGAACGGTGGTGCCTTACGCGATGGCGGCCGGCGGCTGCGCGCTGGGCGCCATCACAGCGCTCACCGTGCACCTGCCGCTATACTACGAGGTCGTCTATCATTTGAGCGCGAGCGAGGCGGGGCTTGCACTGATCCCGCTCGCGGCGGTTTCCACCTGTGGCGCCGCGATCGCCGGACGGACCATGGCGCGGGCCAAACGCTACAAGCGCGTCGCCATCGCCGGCACTTCGGCGGCGGCGATCTTCGGCGTGGTGCTGACGGTGACGACGCTGCCGCTGTGGGGCCTGCTGGTCGTGCTGTCGCTGTTCGCGCTCGGGCTTGGCACCACGTTTCCGGTCAGCGTGGTCTCGCTGCAAAATTCCGTGGCGCGCGCGCAGATCGGCACCGTGACCGGCGCGATGAACTTCTTTCGCGCGCTGATGTCGTCTTTCATGGTCGCCGCCTTCAGCGCGATCCTGCTGATGGCGCTGGGTCCCGGCATCTCGCTCGGCGAGCATCGGGGACCGGCGAATGCGATTCCAGTCGCCGACATGGTCACCGCGTTCCACTACGTGTTCGGCGCCGCCACCGCGCTGTTGGCCTGCGCCTCGCTGTGCATCATCCTGATGGAGGAGCGGCCGCTGGCCGGCCCGTCGACGCCGGCCGAGATGGCGGAGTAGGGCGGTCCGAAATTATCGACGCGCGCCGGTGAGAAAGCGCGTGATCACGCCGCCAAGCCGCGCGCTCTTCAGCTGTTCGGCGAGCGAAGCTTCCGCCGATGCCACCACGCTATCAGGCGCGCCGCCCCTGCTGCGCACCATCTCGCAGCAGGCCAGCGCGAAGCCGACGGTGAATTCCGGGTGTGGCTGCACCGAGAACGTGGTGCCGCTGTAGAGCAGCCCGGCATGCGGCGTGAAATCCGAGGACAGGATCGTCGCGGCACCGACCGGCGGCGTGATGACCTGGTCCTGGTGCGAACAGGCGATCGCGATGTCCGCACCCTCTATCAGGCTGTTGCCCGGGGCGACGTCGTAAACGTGCCGCCCAAGGCCCCAGCCTTTCTCCGACTTGCGCACTGTACCGCCCAGGGCCTGCGCAATTAATTGATGACCGAAGCAGACGCCCACCATCGGCACCTTCTTCTCATGAGCCGTGCGCACGAACGCCTCGAGCGGCGCGATCCAGTCGAGCTCGTCATACACGCCGGCCGAGGAGCCGGTGATGAGGATCGCCTCGAGCTCCTCGATGTCGGGGAGAGACGCGCCGGCGGCAATGCTGACGGTATCGAACGTTACGGAAGCATCGGCAGCGCCGATCATCCGCGCGAACATCTGCGGATAGGATCCGTGGCGCTCGCGATTTTTCGGGCTGACAATCCCGGTTTCGATGATCGTGACGCGCGGCATTGACGGCAGACGTTTGGTTGAGCCTCAGGTCCCCGGCCTTGAAACTTCCGTCTCCTTGCTGGTGATGAACTCCAGCAGCACCGGGATTCCTTCCTTGGTCTTAGCAATACCACGCTTGATGGCGGGGATGATGTCGTCGGGCTTCGTCACCCGCTCGCCATAGCCGCCAAAGGCGCGCGCCATCGCGGCGTAGTCGCCGGAGATATCGGTCGAACGGTATTTCTCGGTCGAGATCGGCATCACCTTGAGTTCGATCGCCATCGAGAAATTGTTCAGGAGGATCGACATGATCGGGATGCGCTCGCGCACCGCGGTCTCAAAATCCATGCCGGTAAAACCGATCGCGGCGTCGCCCCAGACATTGATGCAGAGCTTGTCGGGCCTTGCGAGCTTTGCGCCCATCGCAAGTCCGAGGCCGTAGCCGAGCTGCGTGGTCTTGCCCCAGCCGATATAGGAGAGGGGCTCCACCGATTTCCAGAACGGGGAGAGCTGGTCGCGCGGGCTGCCCGCATCATGCGTGATGATGGTGTTGTTGATGTCGACGGCGTGCTGCAGGTCCCACAACACGCGGTAGGGATTCAGCGGCGCATCATTATGCGTCAACTTCGGCATCCATTTCGCCAGCCATTCCTTGTGCGAGGCGGCGATCTCGGCGGCCACCGCCGTCGCGTCGCGGTCCGATTTCACGACCTTGCCGATCTCTTCCAGCAGCGCGTCGAGTACCAGCCCGGCATCGCCGACCAGGCCGATCTTGGCCTCGACGTCCTTGTTGAGATGGTTGGGATCGAGCGTCGAATGGATGATGGTCTTGCCTTTCGGCATGGCGATGCCGAAGGACGTCTCGGTGAAGGAACAGCCGATGCCAAAGATCACATCGGCCTCGCCCAGGAATTTCGGCACCGCGCGCGGCACGGCGAGGCCGCCCGATCCCAGCGACAACGGATGCGTCTCGGGGAAGGACGACTTTCCGCCAAGGCTGGTCGTGACGGGGATGGCGAGCCGTTCGGCCAGCCGCCTCAGCTGCGGCCACGCTTTGGCGTAATGCACGCCCTGGCCCGCATAGATCACCGTGCGCTTCGCTGCAACGAGCAGAGCGGCCGCTTCCTTCACATGGACCGGGTCGGCACCGTAGCGGGTGCGCAGCACCGGCGTGTAGTTCAAGGGCTCCGGCACTTCCTCGTTCCACATGTCGGCCGGGATCTCGACGATGACCGGCCCGCCACGGCCATTCTTCAGCTTGGTGAAGGCGCGGCGGAAGATGTTGCAGACCTCGGCGGCGATGTTGATCGGCTCGGACGATTTCGAGAACGCCTTCATCGCCTGGCTGGAATTGAAGTTCGGATCGATATTGGCGAGCCGGCGCGCATACCCCATCGGCAGGACCAGCACGGGGACGGATTCGCCGTAACACTGCGCCACGCCGCCCATCGCGTTCTCCGCGCCGGGCCCGTGTTGCATGCAGAACGCGCCGATCGATTGTCCCGAGGTGACGCGCGATATCGCGTCCGCCATGTGCACGCCGATTCGTTCCTGGCGCACCATCACCGGGCGGATGTCGACATTGGCGGCAAATTCGATGAGGTGGTTGACCGGATAGCCGCAGAGGATCTCGATCCCCTCCCGCTTCATGATTTCCGCGATGGCGGCGCCGAGCTTCATGGCGGTCTCCCCCTGAATTGCGAAGGCCGGTTCAATCCGGCCGATTGAACACAGTTGGAGCAGGATTTGACAGCGGGGTAAAGCGCGGGCGGCGCGTGGGGGCGGAAGTGCTGATATGCGTTTTTCTGCTCGAAGGCTCATCCGGTAGAACTACCTGGACGCAGCCTGGCGCGCCCAGCGTAACTTCTGAGAGCGATTTGAGGACCGGGCCTTGTGCCAGGTCCCCCTTTGTTGTTGCGGCGTGGCGAGGGTGACAACCTTCGCCGCGCCGCTCTCGTTTGAGGTATCGCGGCCATCACGCCGGGTGGGCCGCAAATCGACGGTTAAATTTTCCCTAACCTGCGATGGAGCGAGTGCGGCTTTCTTCCCCGCCTTAATCGAGCGTTCACGCTGTTCGTGAAGAGCTCTTCAACTGTTCCCGCCTAGGGTCTAACGAATATGGCGCTGGAGAAATCCCGGAGCGTCGACAGGAGTTTTTATGCGGCGATTACTGGCCCGATTTGCCGTCGATGAAAGCGGCGCTACCGCCATCGAATATGCCCTCATTGCAGCCGGCATCAGCATCCTGATCATCACCGGCGTCACCGGCGTCGGCTCCGCTGTCAGCGCCAAATTTGAGCTGGTCAGCAACTCGATCAAATAGCCGGAATTCCAAGGACTACATCATTCAGCCATCGCTTTCTGGAGCGCTTGCAAGCAGGGGCGGAACGCCGGTCAGGCCTGTTTCGCGTCTGCGTCGAGCGCCCGCACGACCGCGATCCGCGCGAACATCAGCCAGCCACCGCCACTCTCCGCCGCGTTGATCAGGTTCTCAACGGCGGTCTGCCAATGCGCTTCCTGCTGCACGTCTTCCGGCAAGGCCATGACATAGTCAGCCGCGTGCTGCAGCGTCGAAAGCTTGCCGCCGCCGAGCGGTATCGGGTCCTCGAACGGGGTGGACCAGGGCATCGCGCGCTGATGCTATCGAGGGCGCTACCCGATCATCCGGCCTTCTTGGCGCGGGCCGCTGATCTGGCCGGCTTCTCGGCCTTCTTCGGTGCTTCCCTGGCGATTTCTTTGGACGTCTCCTTGGCGGCGCGCTTGCCGCCGCCGCTGATCGGCAGCAGCATCTCGCGCTGGCCGGCGGCGGCCTTCTTCGGCTTCTTGCCCTTGGCCTTGGCGGCGGCAGGGACGGTCTCTTTCTCGCTGGCAAGGCTGCGCTTGAGCGCATCCATCAGGTTGATGACATTGCCGGTAGTCT
>CADEDX010000207.1 GCA_902826195.1 uncultured Bradyrhizobium sp.
CGTCGGCGACGACGACCTGTTCCTCGGATTGAAGCCGGGTACCGATACGGCGCTGTTCAGCGGGTTGCTGGTTCACCTCGCCGACAACGATCGGCTCGACCGGGATTATATCGCGCGCTACACGGCAGGCTTCGACGACGCGATCGCCCGCGCGCGCGGCATGGCCGGGAGCGTCCCGGCCACTGCGTTGGCAACAGGGCTCTCCGAACAGGATGTAGCGACGTTCTTCCAGATGTTTGCCAATACGCCGCGCGTCGTCACGATGTATTCGCAGGGCGTCAACCAGTCGGCGCAGGGCACCGACAAGGTCAACGCGATCCTCAATTGCCACCTCGCCACGGGGCGGATTGGCAAGCCCGGCGCGTCGCCGTTCTCGCTGACCGGGCAGCCCAACGCCATGGGTGGCCGCGAGGTCGGCGGGCTCGCCAACCAGCTTGCCGCCCACATGGGATTTACCCCGCCGGATATCGACCGGGTGCGCCGGTTCTGGAAGGCGCCGCGCATCGCCACCCATGAAGGGCTGAAGGCGGTGCAGATGTTCGACGCCATCGCGCGCGGCGAGATCAAGGCGCTGTGGGTGATGGGGACCAATCCCGCGGTTTCGCTGCCGAACGCCGACCGCGTTCGCGACGCCCTGATGAAGCTTGAACTGTTCGTCGTCTCCGAGAACGTTGTCTCCAACGACACCGTGGATGCGGGCGCGCATGTGCTGCTGCCGGCGCAGGCCTGGGGCGAAAAATCCGGCACCGTGACCAATTCTGAAAGGCGCATCTCGCGGCAGCGCGCGTTTCTTTCCGCGCCGGGCGAGGCCAAGCCCGACTGGTGGATCATGAGCGAGGTGGCCAAGCGTCTCGGCTTCGGCGCGGCCTTCGGCTTTACCTCGGCGGCGGAAATTTTTCGCGAACACGCCGCGCTCTCGGCGTTCGAGAACGAGGGTGCGCGAGACTTCGATATCGGTGCGCTGCAAGCGCTGTCGGACACCGACTTCGACGCGATGGCGCCGGTGCAATGGCCGGTGCGGCAGGGCAGCGAACCGCAGGCGCGCTTCTTCGCCAAAGGCGGGTTCTTCGCCAACGACTTCAAGGCCCGCTTCGTCGCGCCGGAAATTCCCGCATTGCGCACCGAGACCACGGCGTCGCGCCCGCTGCGGCTGAACACCGGCCGCATCCGCGACCAGTGGCACACAATGACCCGCACGGGAATGAGCCCGCGTCTCGGCCAGCATCTGCCGGAGCCTTTCGTCGAGGTCCATCCCGACGATGCCGCCCGATATGGGCTCGCGGACGGCGACTTTGCGCGCATCACCACCGATTACGGGCAGTGCACGCTTCGAGTCGTCGTCAGCGAGCGCCAGCAGCGCGGCCTGCTGTTCGCGCCGATCCACTGGAGCGAGGTCAACGCGACCGGCGCCCGTGTCGGTTCGCTGGTGGCGCCGATCACCGACCCGTTCTCCGGCCAGCCCGAGAACAAGGCGACGCCCGCATCGATCGTGCCTTATGAATACGTCTTTCGCGGATTTGCACTGTCGCGCACACCGCTGGCGTTGCCGGAGCATGCCTGGAGCGCCCGCGTCGCCGTCAATGGTGGCTACGGCTATCTGATCGCCGACAACGCCGATCTGGCGGGATGGCAATCCTGGCTCACATCGATCGCGACGCATGACCTCGCCGAATACAAAGATTTCGGCGGCGGCGTCTATCGCGCGGCGTCGTTTAGCGGCGATCGCATCGAAAGCTGCCTGTTCATCGGGCCCGCGCGCGACGCCGGCGACTGGAACGTGGTGAAGGAGTTGTTTGCCGCCGACACGCTCGGCAACGACCAGCGCCGCATGCTGCTGTCCGGCAAATCGTCGGATGGCCTTGCCAATGCCGGCCCGATCGTCTGCGCCTGCTTCGGCGTCGGCCGCAACACGATCTGCGAGACGATCGCCGCCGGCGCTCGCTCGGCGGCCGACATCGGCGCCCAGGTGAAAGCCGGCACCAATTGCGGCTCCTGCATTCCGGAACTCAAGCGCCTGATCGCACAGACCGGCGCGAGCGGCGCCGGGCAGCGGAAGCTCGCGGCTGTAAACTAGGTCTCCATGCGCGAGAACCGGAAATTGCAGTGGCTGGCGCCGCCGGCCAGCGTCTGGGTTCGTTCCAGACGAATGCCGCGGGTGGCGTAGGCGTCGAAATCGAGGCCGCAAATGTGCGGAAGGATTTCCTTGTCGCCGTGACGCGCGGCGAATTTGCAGAAGCTGCACGCCTTTTGATTGATCCTGAATTCAAAGCTGTCGCCGGGTGCTGGCTCGACGAAATCGTAGACAAAATCTTCCGGATATTCATTCGCCAGACTTTTGATCGCCTGCTCGCGAAGCAAGGCCTGGTTTTCCGTTGACATGAACTGACGCCCCGCGGCGAGCCGTTCGTCCTCCGGCGCGGTCAGCAATTGCGCCTTGTAGGTTTCGCGCTCGATCTCGCCGATCACGGGCAGCGGCACGCCGTGCCGCCGCAGCACGCGGCTGATCGCCATGAAGCCCAGCAGACGCATGAAGAAGTCGCTCATGCGGCTGGCCGCGCCGCCGACATAGGGCATCTGGCCGAGCACGATCTCGAATTCGTCCATCACGTCCTGTCGGACCTTGTCGAGATCCGAAAGATGCGTGCGTTCGCGCAACATTGTCTCGGCGAGATCGAGGCGCTGGCGCATGGAAGCAACCGTCGCGTCGCGATGCGCCTCGTAAAAAGGATGGATTTCATTCATCGGATATTTTCCCCCGCTATCCGCTCACTCCGCGGCGATGGCCTCGATTTCCAGTAACCATTTGCCGTCGATGGTTTCCGCGACCATCACCGTTAGCGCCGGTTCATGCCCAGCGAGCATCCTGCGCCGAATGGCGCGATTGGCCACGACCTGGTCGCGATCGGTCAGAAACGTCGTGGTCCTGACCAGATGCCCGACGCCGAGGCCGGCGGCTTCGAGCACTGCGATGACGTTGCGCCACGCCTGCTCGCATTGCGCCTCAAAACCGTCGGGCACGCTGCCGTCGGGGTTTTCCGGCACCTGGCCGCTGATGAACAATAGCCGGCGATGCTGGGAAATTTCCAGCCCCATGCTATAGCCGCCGGAAGGCGCGTGAACGCTCGCAGGATTGTGACAGGTGACTTGGATCATGTCGGCAGACCTATGTTCGACGAATTCGGACATGCATGCCAGAGTCGGGCGAGGCCGCGCAAAGCATGGTTCCTTCGCTTCAGCGCAAGAAAATCTATTGCAAGGCCGCCGCCTATCGGTGTCAAACTGCGGTGCAATGACCTACATCCTCCCACCGCTCAATGCGCTCCGCGCCTTTGAAGCCGCTGCGCGGCATCTCAGCTTCAAGCTCGCCGCGCATGAACTGCATGTGACGCCGGCCGCTGTCGGTCAGCTGGTGAAGACGCTCGAAGCGCGTCTCGGCGTGCGCCTGTTCGACAGGCTGCACAAGCAACTCGTTTTGACCGAGGCCGGCCAAGCCTATCTGCCGGAGATTTCCGGCGGCTTTGGCCGCATCGCCAAAGCGACCGCGCGGTTGAAGCCGGTCGGCGTGGTGCTGCTGCAGCTTGGCGTGCACGGCGGGTTCGACCTGCGTCGCCTGGAGCTGGAGCGGTTTCGCGTCGACCATGCCGAGATCGGCTTGCGGGTGCTGCAGCCCGCCGGCCTGCATGAACTCGTCGAGGGCAAGATCGACGTGCTGATCGCCCGCGGTGTCAGCCACCATCCGGGCTATCGCTGTGAACGCGTGAGCGAAGCAGCGGGCGTCGGCGACTGGCTGATCGCGCCTTCGGGCACGGCGGACTGTCCGGAGGTGGTCAGCTTTCGCGATTGGCTGCGCGGCTTGCCGACGGAGAACGCGCTGCCGCAGCATCGCCGCCGCCTGGTCGGCATCGTCAGAAGGTGAGGTGACCGTGAAACAGAAAAAATTCGGCGCGCATGGCGTGGATGTTTCCGTGATCGGGCAGGGTACCTGGTATCTCGATCGCGGCGACCGCAAGGCCGCGATATCAGCGCTACGGCGCGGGATCGAAGCCGACATGACGCATATCGACACCGCCGAGATGTATGGCGAGGCCGAACCCGTGATCGCGGACGCCATCGCCGGCCTGCCGCGCGAAAAGCTTTTCCTGGTCTCGAAGGTATTGCCGAGCAATGCCTCGCGGCGCGGCACCGTCACCGCCTGCGAGCGATCCCTGAAGCGGCTGAAGACCGATCATCTCGATTGCTATCTCTTGCATTGGCGCGGCTCCTATCCGTTCGAGGAGACGGTGGCGGCGTTCGACGAACTGGTGACAGCCGGAAAGATCCGCTCCTGGGGCGTCAGCAATTTCGACAGCGACGATCTCGACGAGCTGCTCGATGTAGCCGGCGAGGGCAGGATCGCCTGCAATCAGGTGCTCTATCATCTGCAGGAGCGTGCCATCGAGCACGCAGTCATTCCGTGGTGCGAGCAGCATGGCGTCGCTGTCGTCGCCTATTCGCCGTTCGGGCATAATGACTTTCCATCCGCGCGCAGCAAGGGTGGCGAAGTGCTGCAGACGATCGCGCAGGCGTACAACGCGACGCCGCGCCAGGTCGCGCTGGCCTTTCTGACGCGCGCGCCGTCGGTGCTCGCGATTCCAAAAGCCTCGAGCGCGGAACACGCCGCTGACAATGCCGCCGCCGGCGATCTGACGCTGAGCGCCGCCGAGATCGCCGCGCTCGACAAGGCGTTTCCGCGCGGGGCCAAGCCGCGCAGCCTGCCGATGTTGTAGGGAACTCCGCCGTGAGCAAATTCTAGCCTTAACAAACCCTTGCAATTGCCCCCTCAGCGCATATCCGCATCCTGTTTTCGGACCTAGTCGCATCGGGCGAATTGGTGTTTTTTGCAACCTCGCCCGATTCAATCATTGCTGCCTTCGAGATTGCCGTGACACCGCCCCCCGCCGCAGCCGCGAGGCTGGACAGCGCTCCAATACCTTTGCCCGAAAAGAAGTCAGCGGTCCGCAAGGCGCCCGCGCGCGCCGATCGGCCGTTCAAGGGCATCGCGCTGATTTTGGCATCGACGATATTCCTCGGCATCTCGGACGTGACCGCGAAATATCTGTCCGCAACGCTGCCATCGATCGAGATCGCGTGGATTCGCTTCGTGGTGTTCGCTCTCATCATGACGCCGGCGATGATGCCTGGTTCGCCGTTGTATGCACTGCCGACCAATCGGCTCGGTCTGCAATTGATGCGTGGCGTGACGGTGCTGGCCTCGTCGCTGTTCTTCATTTCCGGCCTGCGTTTCCTGCCGATCGCGGAAGCTTCCGCCACCGGCTTCGTCGCGCCGCTGCTCGTCACCGCGCTGTCAATCGTCTTCCTTGGCGAGAAGGTCGGCCTGCGCCGCTGGATCGCGACCGGCGTCGGCCTGATCGGCGTCATCATCATCCTGCGTCCGGGCACCGGCGCGTTTCATCCCGCGGCGTTCTTTCCGCTGGTCTCGGCGTTGGCCTGGGCCTGCACGCTGATCATGACGCGGATGATGAGCGGCACCGAACGCGCCATCACCGTGATGACCTACTCGTCGATTGCAGGCGTCTGCATCCTCTCGGCGCTAGTGCCGTTCGTCTGGGTGACGCCGACCTGGCACGACATTGCCTTCGGCACCTTCATCGGCATCGCCTCCACCGCGGGTCAGTGGATCGTGGTGCTGGCGTTCCGCTATGCCGACGCCTCGGTGCTGGCGCCGTTTTCCTACACGCAGTTGCTGTGGGTCTCTGTGCTCGGTTTCCTGATCTTTGGCGAAGTCCCCGACGTCTACACCGTCACCGGCGCCGCCTTTATCGTCGCCTCCGGGCTCTATACGGCCCATCGCGAGCGCGTCAGGCGCTCGCAGCTTCTGGCCGTTGCGGGCGAGTCGTCGCCGAACGCCTGATTTTGCTGCACCGTCAACCCCGGCGCGGCGGTTCTGATTTCAATCGGAGCCGCCAATGCGCTAAGGTGCACGAAAGTCACCGGGAGGATTTGTCGTGCGCGCTGCCATTTTCCGCAATGGAGAAATCGTCGTCGACCAGATGCCGGAGCCCAAACCGGGTCCAGGCATGGTGCTGGTCAAGTCGCTGGCCTGCGGCATCTGCGGTTCCGATCTGCACGCGCGCAAGCACGCGCACCGCATGGTCGAACTGGCGAAGCATTTTCCTGCCCGCAAGCCGATGGACCTTTCGCGCGACGTCGTGTTCGGCCACGAGTTCTGCTGCGAGGTGCTGGACTACGGTCCGGGAACAGCGAAGAAGTTCAAGCCCGGGACAAAAGTCTGCTCGCTGCCGGCGCTGCTGACGGCTGAAGGCCCGCAGGGCATCGGCTACTCCAACGACAATGTCGGCGCCTATGCCGAGCGCATGCTGCTCAGTGAGGCCTTGCTGCTCGAAATCCCGAACGGGCTTGCGGCCGAACACGCCGCGCTCACCGAGCCGCTCGCGGTCGGCGTGCACGCGGTCGCGAAAGCCAACATCAAAGGCGGCGAAGTGCCGCTGGTGATCGGGTGCGGGCCGGTGGGCTTGGCCGTCATCGCGGCGCTGAAGATCAGGGGATTGCACCCGATCGTCGCCGCCGACTATTCGCCGGCGCGCCGCGCGCTCGCCGAAAAGCTCGGCGCCGACGTCGTCGTCGACCCCGCGCGCACGCAACCCTATGCGACCTGGGCCGAGCATGCCCAGATGTCGCCGGAAGAGAAGGCCTCACGTCCGCCGCTGCAGGCGTTGCTGCCAGCGCTGAAGCCTGCGCTGATCTTCGAATGCGTCGGCGTGCCCGGCCTGATCCAGCAGGTGTTCGAGGGCGCGCCGCGCGACGCCCGCATCGTCGTGGTCGGCGTCTGCATGGAAACCGATCGCTCGGAGCCGATGCTCGGCATTTTGAAGGAGCTCAATGTCCAATACGTGCTGGGCTACACGCCGGAGGAGTTCGCGTATTCGCTCCGCCTGATCGCCGAAGGCCAAGTCGATGCCGCCTCGATGGTGACCGCCCGCGTCGGCATCGAAGGTGTTGCCAAGGCGTTTGCCGATCTCGCCAACCCCGACGCGCACACCAAGATCATCGTCGAGCCGTGGCGGTGATCGGTGTTCCCGTCATTGCGCGGAGCGTAGCGACGAAGCAATCCAGCGTTCTTTGGCGCGATGGATTGCTTCGATGCGCTCGCAATGACGGCAGGGACGGATCTCACGGCCTCGGATACTCCAGTTGCATCGCGACGAAGTCCGTCGTGCGAGTGCCGTAGCGGGTCGCAATGGCCTGCAGTGTGTCGTCGAGCGTGTCCGCTGGCGCGCGGTCGCTGATATCGGGTAAGCGCCGCGTCGCAGGCCAGTCGGCCGCGACTTCGTCGGGCAGAACTTTGATGCCGTTGCGGCTTTGCACGGCGCCGGCCGTGCGCGCGAACGTCACCGCTCTCGAGCGATAGGTCCGTGACCAGGCGTCGGCGACCAGCGCCAGCGAAACTTCGTCGAAGCCTTGCTTAAGCTCGATGCCGAGTATTTCGTGCGTCCAGAACGCAGCCGTGTTGCGGATCGCGGTTAGCGCAAACGGCCGGGTGAACGTGAAGGCGTCGCTCTCATGCCGCGCGTCCCACTCGGCAAGGCCGATCGCCCGCCCGACGGCGCGCGCCTTGTCGCGGCCGGCGATCGCCTCGACCAGCGTCAACGACATCGGCATTGATGCCGACATACCGGTCGTCGTCGCCACGCGGTCATCCACCACGAAACGCCGGTCCTCGACGTAGCGCATCGTTGGATGCTTGCCGCGCAATTCCTTGACGGAATACCAATGTGTGGTCGCCCGTTTGCCGTGCAGCAGCCCGGCATCGCCGACCACCTTGGCGCCGGCGCAGATGCCGATCACAATCGCGCCCTTGCTCGCCTGGCTCCTGATCCATTGCAGCGCTTCAGGATCGTCGTCGCGGGTCATGGCGGGGACGATGGTATAGTCGGCACCATCGGGATGTCGCGCGTCGAACGCCGCCGTCGTCACCTGCGGCTCGACTTTGAGCGTTGGAAACAACGTCATGGCACCGGGTGCGGTCGATAATGTCATGACGTCAGCGACATCGGCGCGCGTGAGGACGCCGTAGGGCAGCAGGTAGTCCGTGGTCTCCGTTGTATTGTTAATGCCGATGATGGCGATCAACGGACGCTGGCGCTTCGGCGGCTTTAGCGCGGCGACCATCGCGTCGTGCTCGGCTTGCGCGATCGCCGGCGGAGCCGCGACGGCTGTAGCCGGCGGCAGCGAGAAAATCCAGGTTCCGGCGATCGCGGCGAATAGCGCGACCGCGCCGAGCACGCTCCACAGGACAATTCGTACAATCATGCTTAACTGCTCGATGTGTTGATCGGACGGCAGTCTTACTGCGGCGATGCTCTGATCAAAATGACGCAGAACCCGCGAAAACGGTCATCATACGGAATTTGTTCGAAGGGACCACCTTATACCGGCAGCGCGATCGAATACTTCACCTGGCTCAGCGCAAAGCTCGACTCGATTGAGGCGATGCCGTCGAGCCGCGTCAGCTTGTTTTTCAGGAATGCTTCGTAGGAGGAAAGGTCGGCGGCGACGACGCGCAGCAGGTAATCGCGGTTGCCGGTCATCAGGTAGCATTCCAGCACCTCGTCCCATTTCGAGATCGCCTTGGCAAAGCGGTTGAGGTCCTCTTCCTTCTGCCGCGCCAGCTTGATCGAGATGAAGACGCTGACATGCAGCCCCAGCGACTTCTGGTCGACGGTTGCGATATAGCGGGTGATGACGCCGCGCTCCTCCAGAAGCTTGACCCGCCGATGGCAGGGCGACACGGACAGGCCGACCTTTTCGGCGAGTTCCTGCATGGTCATGCGGCTGTCGGATTGCAGCAGACTCAGGATCTTGCGGTCGATGGCATCAAGGGCAGGCATTGGGATGAACTCGCGGTTTGAAGGCCTATTATGGGATTTTATCCCAATATCGGGCGGTATGCCGCAGAAAATTGAGAATTTTGGAACGGGCGCCAAGGGTAAAATCCGGCAACCAATATCCTTGCAGGGAGCCTTCGCCATGCCCATCGAGCCCGCACGCCTGGAGTTGCTGTCCGCGCTGTCGCGCAAGGTCCTGTGGCTGTCGTCGTGGACGATCCATCACGCCAATCATGTGCGTCCCAACGTGGACGGCCTCAAGGTCGGCGGCCATCAGGCCTCGTCTGCCTCGCTCGCCAACATCATGTCGGCATTGTATTTCTCGGTGCTGCGGCCGCAGGACCGCGTCGCGGTGAAACCGCATGCAAGCCCGGTGTTTCACGCCATCCAGTATCTGTTCGGCCACCAGACCCGCGACAAGCTGGAGAATTTCCGCGGCTACAAAGGCGCACAGTCCTATCCGTCGCGCACCAAGGATGCCGATGACGTCGACTTCTCCACCGGCTCGGTGGGCCTCGGCGTTGCGCAAACGCTGTTCTCCTCGCTGGTGCAGGACTACGTCACCGCGCATGGCTGGATGAAGGAGCGTCCCCAGGGGCGGATGATCGCGCTGGTCGGCGACGCCGAGATGGACGAGGGCAACATCTTTGAGGCGCTGCTGGAGGGCTGGAAGCACGGGCTGCGCAACACCTGGTGGGTGGTGGATTACAACCGCCAGAGCCTCGACGCCGTCGTGCGGGAAGGGCTGTGGGCCAAGTTCGAATCCATGTTTCGCAATTTCGGCTGGGAGGTCGTGATCGTGAAATACGGCCGCCTGATGCAGGCGGCGTTTGCCGAGCCCGGCGGCGAGGCGCTGCGGCGCTGGATCGACAATTGCCCTAACCAGAGATACGCGGCGCTGTGCTTCCAGGGCGGCGCGGCCTTCCGCAAGCATCTGCAGGACGACATCGGCGATCAGGGCGAGGTCTCGCAATTGATCGACCGCCGCAGCGACGACGAATTGCTGGCGCTGATGTCCAACCTCGACGGCCACGACATGTCGAGCATGATCGAGGCCTTCGAGGCGATCGATCACGACCGCCCGGTCTGCTTCATCGCCTACACCATCAAGGGCGTCGGCCTGCCGATGCAGGGCCACAAGGACAACCATGCCGGCCTGATGACGGTGGCGCAGATGGAGAAATGGCGCGCCGCGCAGAACATCCGCCCGGGCCATGAATGGAACAAGTTCGAGGGCCTGTCGCAGGCGCCGGCCGCGCTCGAAGCATTTCTGGCGGCAGCCCCGTTCAATCAGGAAGGCCGCCGCCGTCTTACCGCGCCCACCATCGATGTTCCGCAACAACTCGCCTACAAGCCGGCCGCGCAGATGTCGAC
>CADEDX010000208.1:0-5196 GCA_902826195.1 uncultured Bradyrhizobium sp.
GTGCACGAATTTGCATCTGGCGTATGCGCGAATCACTCACGCAGCGGCGAACAGAGTTAATGCTCGGTCGGGTCTGACTTGTGCGCTGAAGGGTGCTCTGCGCCTCGCTCGGCCTCGTCGTCACGCAAGCCCATTGAAAAGAATTTTCTGGCGACAGCGTCGAGCAGCGTCGATACCAATTCCTCGTCCGAGTTCTCTCCGCTCTGCTTGGCCTCCAGCAATACCTTGTCGACCTGCCTGTCGAAATAAGCAGCGGTGACGTCGTCGACCGCCGGCGCAATCAACGCAAGTCGCGCCCGCGCACGAGCACGTTCGAATTTGGCATTAGCCATGTCAGCCTCAATGACAACGGACTTCTGATTGGCCCGCTCGGGCCGGCATGCCCAGGGCTAACCGACTGATTTTCACTCGGTTCCGGTTGAAGATACGAATTCACCCAGGGGCCGAAACCGGCGCTGCGGCATCCGCAACGGAAGCTGGACTTGCCGTTTCTCCGCCCTTTGGGCTCTGCACGGACGCCGGCAGCGATGGCTGGTGCGTCGGCGGACAGGTCCCTTATCAGCCGCTGCCCGGTTCATCGTCGACAGGGACCTCATGAGAGCAAGCGCATCGCAGGAACCGGTCGATTGGGATTACGTTCTCCTCCCGCCAGGGAGCGACGGTAAGATGGACAACCTCACGGAGCGAGCTCAGCCCGATCGCAGCAAGATCAACATGAGCGAGGATTTCGAGGTGAAGTACTGGCTGAAAGCTCTCGGCGTTTCCAGGACTGAACTGCAGCGTGCGGTGGACAAGGTTGGAAATTCGGCCTCGGCGGTTCGCAAGGAACTGGGTGTTTGACGAATTCTCCACTCCCGGAACGATGACGGCTCAGCCGAAGCGCTTACGCCAGGAACGGGATAGTTGTCAGCGCGTACCGATGCGTTGATGTCGCCGCCAAAATTGCCGCGTCCATCATCTCCGTTATGGCCGGTTGTCACCCGGCGTGAGCGCGATATCAACACGCGCGAAGAGGATTGTTTCCTGATTCTAACCAAAATGAATCGCGTCGTGCGGTCGCATGACAAACGCGTCGATGTCCAGGAACATTCAGCTCGCTGGCCCGTTCACGGAAGCGACATCACTTTCTGGAGGATCAACATGAAGAATCTCGTTACGATTGCACTTCTCAGCACCGCGATCGTGAGCGGCGCTGCCTATGCACAGACGGCGCAGCCCGCCGATCGCGCAGCTCCCGCCGCGACCACAACCACGGCCGCAAGTTCCGACAAGATGATGCTGAAGGGAAAATGGCGCGCGTCTAAGCTCATGGGCCTCACCGTGTATAATGAAGCCAATGAAAAGCTCGGCGACGTTAACGAACTGATCCTGGACAAGGACGGCAAGGTGAACGCCGTGGTAATCGGCGTCGGCGGCTTCCTCGGCATGGGCGAGCACGACATTGCCGTTACCATGGACAAGCTGAAGTTCGTCGAAGAGCCGGTGCGCACCAGCGCCACCACGACGACGACGCGTGAAACCACGACCGGCACCGCCACGGCGCCGGCCAATACCACCGCGACGACGACCACGCGAACCAACAACGCGAATGACTGGACTCCCGACCATGCCGTCATGGCCGGCAACAAGGACCAGCTCAAGGCGCTGCCGCAGTTCAAGTACTCGGACTACAACTAAGCCGGCGGTCTAGCTGAAAGTGGAAAGGCCCCGTCACGACGGGGCCTTTTTTCGTGAGCCGGAGTCATATTCGGTCGTCATCACCGCGAAGGCGGGTGATCCGTTATTTCAGAGACGTTAGTAGACGAAATCAGAGCCGCTTGGTCGCCGTTACTTCGCTGCCGGCGGCCTTGATCCGCGCTATCGCCTCTTGCGTGTTCTCGACCACCGTCGCCATGTGATGGGCGTTGGCGTGAACGATGGTCTCTGCATCGCGTACGATCGCAACGTGCCCCTTCCAGAAGATCAGGTCGCCGCGTTGTAGTTTCGCCATCTCGGTGACCGTTAGCACCCGCCCCAGTCCATCCTGCTGCATGTCGCTGTCGCGCGGGCAGCCGGTGCCGGCGGCGGTGAGCGAGACCTGGACCAGGCCGGAGCAGTCGATGCCGAGCGAAGTCTTGCCGCCCCAGAGATAGGGCGTGCCGACGAAGCGTTCGGCGACGGCAACAAAATCCCTTTCCATCGCATCGAGGCTGCCGACATGCTGCCGCGGCAGATACCAGCCTTCGCTCGTAACGGCAAACGTCCCTTCTTCGCGGACAATCGTGACGCGCGCCCCCATCGGCAGCGTCTCGGCCGGCGGCAGCTTGATCGAGGGCCCCGGGAAGGCAAACGTCCGCAGCGCCGTGACCTTGTGCGTCGGTGTTGCTGTGGGCCGGACGAGCGCGGCATCCGGGAGCCAGCCGACATAGCCGTCGCCGTTCAACTGGCCCCAGGCCAAGCCTTCGTCATTGCGATCGTAGACCGTGACGCGCTCGCCTTTCAGCGCCTGCGTCGCCAGCATGGCGTTGGCTTGAGGTCCCTCGCGCAGCGGCGCGATGGCCTCGCGCACGCAAAATTCCTCGCCGGCGACATAGCGCGCGGCTTTCACCTTGCCTTCGAGATATTTGGCGGCGAGGTCCGGCCGGGCCGGCGTCAGGCGCGGGTCATCCATAGCGCTGGCTCAAGAGCTTGTAGATCGCGCGCGCGGCCTGGCATTCGCCGCCTTCGGGGCGCGCGGGCTTTGCAGACGGCGTCCAGCCGTAGATATCGACATGCAGCCAGCTCTTGGCGTCGGTCACGAAGCGCTGCAGGAACAGCGCGCAGGTGATCGAGCCGGCAAAGCCGCCGGACGGCGCGTTGTTGATGTCCGCGACCTTGGAGTCCAGCCACGAATCATAGGGCGGCCACAGGGGCATGCGCCACAACGGATCGTTCTCGCTCCTTGCATGGAGGGCAACGGCCTCGGCCATCTCATCTTCATTGG
The DNA here is from genome assembly GCA_902826195.1 of uncultured Bradyrhizobium sp. Classification (GTDB taxonomy): domain Bacteria; phylum Pseudomonadota; class Alphaproteobacteria; order Rhizobiales; family Xanthobacteraceae; genus Bradyrhizobium. Next base: position 2,963 of record CADEDX010000208.1, read on the forward strand.
TGTAGAAGGGTGGCAGATCCGGTCCCAGCGCCACCCGCGCCGCGCCCGTCAGCGTGCCGAGATCGATCAGTAAATCCGGCTTCTCCTCGTCCGCCAATGCCAGCGCGTCGGCCAGCACCAGACGTCCCTCGGCGTCGGTGTTGCCGATCTCCACGGTCGGTCCCTTGCGCGACTTAAAGATGTCGAGCGGCCGGAAGGCGTTGCCGGCGACCGCGTTCTCGACCGCCGGGATCAGGACGCGCAACCGGACTTTCAGCCCGGCGTCCATCACCATCTGCGCCAGCGCCAGCACGTTGGCGGCGCCGCCCATGTCCTTTTTCATGATCAGCATGCCGCTCGATGGCTTCAAATCGAGGCCGCCGGTATCGAAGCAGACACCCTTGCCGACCAAAGTCACCTTAGGGTTGGCGGGATCGCCCCAGTTCAGGTCGATCAGCCGCGGGGCGCGCGTCGAGGCCATGCCGACGGCGTGGATCAGCGGAAAGTTCTGCTTCAGAAGTTCGTCGCCGACGATGCAGTTGAACGAGGCGCCGTACCGTGTCGCCAATGCCTGCGCCGCCTGCGCTAGTTCTTCAGGGCCCATGTCGTTCGAGGGCGTGTTGATCAGGTCGCGCGCAAGCGCTGCTGCCTCAGCCATCCGCGCGATGTCGGGGGTGTCGATGCCCTCAGGCGGCACCAGCCGGACGTCGGGCGCATCGCTCTTGCGATAGCGGCCGAAGCGGTAAGTCCCCAGGGCAAAAGCCAGCGTCGCCAGCCGCAGGTCATGCGGGGCGTTGGCGAAGCGATAGACGCCCGGTGGCAGCAGGCCGGGCAAGGCGCCGGGCCGGAACAGGTCGCGGGATTTGCCGCTCTCGTCCTCGAGACCGAACACCACCTGCGCGATCTTTCCGTCAGGTCCAGGCAGCGTAAGGCATTTGCCGGGCTTGGCGGTGAAATCGTTGGCCGCCGCGAACTGGCGGGCCGTTTCGGGAAGCTCGCTCGCGATGCCGGCCCATGTCGTCTTGGTGGCGAAAAGGATCGGAATGGCGGCGGCGTCGGCGGTGGTCTCGAACGGGGATGGCATGCGGGTCTCGTGAAGGGCGGAGGGTGATGCGGCAGGCATAGCACGGCCAATTAACCGGCCGTTAGGGTTAACAGTCTATTGCTGGCTGCATTCGTCAGCCTTTCCCGCGAGTTGAAGTGCCATGCGTCGACAGTCCAGCCATGCCGGATTCCGGTTTCTCTGCTCCGCGGCCATGACGGCACTTCTCGCCGCTGGCCTTGGCGGTTGCCAGACCATGTCCGACGTCACGGGGTCGCTGACCTCGTCGTCATCGAAGGCCCAGGCCGCTCCCGAGGATCCGCAGCGCGCCGCCGAGGTGTATGGCGAGCGATACCGCGCCAATCCCAAGGATGCGCAGGCGGCATTGGCTTACGGCCAGGCCCTCCGCACCACCGGCCAGCGGGCGCAGGCTGCCGCCGTTCTCGAACAGGCCACCATCGCCCATCCCTCCAATAAGGAATTGCTTGCCGCCTACGGCCGCGCGCTGGCCGACAACGGCAATTCGCAGGCCGCCTTCGACGTGCTCAGCCGCGCCCACACGCCCGCCAATCCCGACTGGCGCATTCTTTCGGTGCAGGGCACCACGCTCGACAAGATGGGCAAGCACGACGAGGCCCGCCGCTACTATACGAGCGCGCTGAAGATCATGCCGGAAGAGCCCTCGGTGCTGTCCAATCTCGGCCTGTCCTACATGCTGACCCGCGAGCTGCCGCAGTCGGAGGAAACGCTGCGGCGCGCCTATTCCAATCCCCGCGCCGACGGCAGGGTACGCCAGAACCTGGCGCTGGTGGTCGGCCTGCAGGGTCGCTTCGCGGAAGCTGAGACCATCGCCAAGGGCGATCTGCCCGCCGAGGAGGCGGCCGCCAACGTGGCTTATTTGCGGGAAATGCTGAACCGCAAGGACAAGGACCATTCGCGTCCCCCGGGCGGCAAGGCGACCGTCCCGGTCGCCGCCCTCAGCCGGCCTGACTGAGCGCCAAGCCGCCATCTTCCGAGAGCTATCACCCAATATCAGGCGGGCGCTGCGCCGCATCGTCTCGTCTTGCGTTGCGCGCAGCCTCTGCGCTGCTGCGCGGCGCGTTCGCCTAGGCTCGCGGTGCCGCAGCCCTGATGTCTTGCGAGCCCGGCAAGCACGCACCTCCAACCACAAAGAGCGCAGCGTTGCCGCCGCGCCGTTTGCCTAGATGGGTGA
>CADEDX010000208.1:5206-10274 GCA_902826195.1 uncultured Bradyrhizobium sp.
AAGCTGAACCGGCTTTCCGAGCGGACGTGACTCACTGCATCGTCTGCAGCTTGATGTAGGTCGGCCCGAGAATGACGATGAACAGGCAAGGCAGGAAGAACAGGATCATCGGCACGGTCAGCTTCGGCGGCAGCGCGGCCGCCTTCTTCTCTGCCTCGGTCATCCGCATGTCGCGGTTTTCCTGCGCCATCACGCGCAGGCTCTGGCCGAGCGGCGTGCCGTAGCGTTCCGACTGCATCAGCGCCAGGCAGACCGATTTGACGCCCTCCAGACCGGTGCGCTTGGCGAGGTTCTCGTAGGCCATCTTGCGGTCCTGCAAATAGGACAGTTCCGCCGTGGTCAGCGCGAATTCCTCCGACAGCGCGATCGACTGGGTGGCGATTTCGGTCGAGACCTTGCGGAAGGCGACTTCGACGGACATGCCGGACTCGATGCAGATCAGCAGCAGGTCGAGCGCGTCGGGAAATGCGCGCTTGATCTGGAGCTGGCGCTTGGAGATCGCGTTCTTCAGGAACAGCATCGGGGCCTGCAGGCCGAGATAGGCGGCGCCGATGCAGATGCCGAGCTTGACCGTCAGCGACTTGTCCATCTGTATGATCACGAACACGTAGAGCGCCGTGCCGATGAACAGCACGATCGGTGCCACCGCGCGGGCGAACAGGAACGTGACGTAGGGCGCGTGGCCGCGGTAGCCGGCCATGATCAGCTTGTCGCGCGCTGCCTCCTGCGCCAGCCATTTGGTCAGGTTGAAGTCTTCCACGACCTTGGAGACCAGTTGCTTCGGCGTCTGCCGCAGCGACACCTTTTCCGATTTGACGAGCCGTTCGCGCTCGCGCTGCCGGAGCCGTTCGCGCTCGCTGGCAACCGCCTTCATGCGCTTGGCGAGGCCTTCGCCGGCGAATAGCGGCATGATCAGCGTATAGGCGGTCGCACTTGCCGCGATCGCGGCCAGCAGCATGGTCATGAACCGCGCGTCGTGCATCTTGGCGATGAGAAGATCAATCATGGTTACACCATCAGAAATCGAAGTTGATCATTTTCTTCATGACCATGATGCCGATCGACATCCAGGCGACGCAGCACAGCAGCATGAACTGGCCGATCTGGGTGGTCCAGAGCAGCGCGATATAGTCGGGCGTCGAGAGCCAGACCAGCAGCATTACGGACGGCGGCAGCGCGCCGATGATGCTCGCCGAAGCCTTGGCTTCCGTCGACATCGCCTGAATCTTTTCGCCCATCTTCTTGCGGTCGCGCAGCACCTTGGAGAGGTTTCCGAGCGCTTCCGAGAGGTTGCCGCCCGACTTCTGCTGGATCGCAACGACGATGCCGAAGAAGTTGGCTTCCGGCAGCGGCATCCGCTCAAAGAGACGCGCGCAGGCCTCGCCGAGCGGCATGCCGATGGTCTGGGTTTCGATGATGGCGTTGAACTCGCTGCGCAACGGCTCGGGTGAATCCGCTGCCACCACCTTGATCGATTCGAACAGCGGCAGTCCGGCCTTGATGCCGCGCACGATGACGTCGACGGCGTCGGGCAGTGCCTTCAGGAAGGCCTTCTCGCGCCGCTTCTTGAGGAAGTTCAGCGCCCAGCGCGGCAGGCCGAGGCCGGTGGCGAAAGCCATCACCACGGCGCCCAGCGGGCTGCCGCCGACCACGAAGGCAAGGCCGCCCCCGACCGCGCCGGAAATGCCGGACGCGATCCAGAATTTCTGGGTGGTCCAGGTCCCCAGACCAGCTTGGGCGAGCCGCAGGCCTAGCGGGACCGACTTTTCCTTCTTGCGCCGGGCGTCGAGCTCCTTCAGCGAGCCCTCGACCTGTTCGCGGCGCGAGCGCTGGGTCTTCTCGGCCTGGCGCGTCGGCGCATCGGAACGCGCGATCGAGGCGCGGCGGGATTCCGCCTTCCGCTCGCCCGACAGCGACGGATAGATGAATACCCAGGCCAGGCCGCCAAGGGCGGTGGCAGCGAGAAACGCCAGCGCGAGCGTTTGAATGGTCATGGCTTCCTCACGTATTGTCGATGACTTCGGCGGCGTCGAGCGCGGCTGCAAGTCGCTTCTCCTCGCCGTAGTACCGCGCCCGTTCCCAGAACCGCGGACGTCCGATCCCGGTCGAGCGGTGCCGGCCGATGATCTTGCCGTTAGCGTCCTCGCCGACCATGTCGTACAGGAACACATCCTGGGTGATGATGGTGTCGCCTTCCATGCCCATCACCTCGGTGATGTGGGTGATGCGGCGCGAGCCATCCCGAAGGCGCGCGGCCTGCACGATGACGTCGATCGAGGCGCAGATCATCTCGCGGATGGTGCGCGAGGGCAGCGAGAAGCCGCCCATGGTGATCATGGATTCGCAGCGTGACAAAGCTTCGCGCGGATTGTTGGCGTGCAGCGTTCCCATCGAGCCGTCGTGGCCGGTGTTCATCGCCTGCAGCAGGTCGAATGCCTCGGGTCCGCGGACTTCGCCGACGATGATGCGTTCGGGGCGCATACGCAGGCAGTTGCGGACCAGTTCGCGCATCGTAACCTGGCCTTCGCCTTCGATGTTGGGCGGCCGGGTTTCCAGCCGCACCACGTGGGGCTGCTGCAATTGAAGTTCGGCCGCGTCTTCGCAGGTGATGACGCGTTCGTCTTCCTCGATGAACTGGGTCAGGCAGTTCAACAGCGTGGTTTTGCCGGATCCGGTACCGCCCGATATCAGCACGTTGCAGCGGACGCGGCCGATGATCTGCAGGATCTGTGCGCCTTCCGGCGAGATCGCGCCGAACTTGACCAACTGGTCAAGCGTCAGCTTGTCCTTCTTGAATTTACGAATCGTGAGCGCGGGGCCGTCGATCGCCAGCGGTGGAACGATGGCGTTGACGCGGGAGCCGTCGGCGAGACGGGCGTCGCAGATCGGCGAGGATTCGTCGACGCGGCGGCCGACCTGGCTGACGATGCGTTGGCAGATGTTGAGCAGCTGCTGGTTGTCGCGGAAGCGGATGCCGGTCTTCTGAATCTTGCCGGCGACTTCGATGAACACCGTGCCGGCGCCGTTGACCATGATGTCGGCGATGTCGTCGCGCGACAACAGCGGCTCGAGCGGGCCGTAACCGAGCACGTCGTTGCAGATGTCGTCGAGCAGTTCCTCCTGCTCGGCGATCGACATCACGATGTTCTTGATCGCGATGATCTCGTTGACGATGTCGCGGATTTCCTCGCGCGCCGACTCGCCATCGAGCTTGGCGAGCTGGGCAAGGTCGATCGCCTCGATCAGCGCGCCGAAGATCGTCGCCTTGACCTGGTAGTAATTGTCGGATCGCCGCGATTCCACGACTGGCGCGGGCTGCGGCTTGGCCGGGGCGAGCGGCGGCGACGCCACGGCCGGCGCGGCCACCTCGCGCGGGGCCGCCGCGGGGCTGGGGGCGGCCGGCTCCGGAGCGACGGGCCTCAGCGTCCTAGTATCGCTATCACTTCCACTACGCTTACCGAACACGATGATACTCCACGCAGGCGACTACTTTTTGGCCCGCAACTTCTCGAGCAAGGGCGACAGCAATGAACTCTTGGGCTTCTTGGTCTCGCCGCGGCCGGTGAGCCGCTGCGCGATCTGAAGAAACATCTCGGTGGTCTTATGAGTAGCGGCGATTTCCGCGATCATCTGACCGTTGTTGGCGGCCGAACCGAAGATTTGCGGATCGAACGGGATGGTGGCGATCGGATGATTTTCGATCGCCTTGGCGAACTCGGCGGCGGGAATCTCCGGACGCTTCGGGACGCCGACCTGGTTGAGGCAGTAGAGCGGGGCGCGGTCGTTCGGCCGCGATGTCTTCAACAGGTCGAAGATGTTCTTGGTGTTGCGCAGATTGGCCAGGTCGGGCGCCGCGACGATCAGGATGTCGTCGGCCGCGATCAGCGCACGCCTGGTCCAGCCCGACCATTGATGGGGCACGTCGAGCACGATGCAGGGCATCGTGGTACGAAGCGTGTCGAAAATCGAATCGAACGCTTCCGCGCCGAAATCGTAGACGCGGTCGAGCGTCGCCGGCGCAGCCAGCAGGCTGAGGTGATCGGTGCATTTCGACAGCAGGCGGTCGAGGAACGCGGTATCGATACGGTCGGGCGAGAACACCGCGTCCGCGATGCCCTGCGGCGGGTCCTGATTGTAGTCGAGGCCGGCGGTGCCGAAGGCGAGATCGAGATCGGCGACCACCGAATCCAGCGCAAGGTCGCGTGCGATCGCCCATGCGACGTTGTGGGCGACCGTCGACGCGCCGACGCCGCCCTTGGCGCCGACGATCGCGATGATGCGGCCGACGGCCTTGGCTTCCGGCGCCGAGAACAGGTTGCAGACCGAGCGCACGACGTCGATGGCGTTGACCGGCGCGATCACGTAGTCGCTGACGCCGCGGCGCACCAGCTCGCGATAGAGCATGACGTCGTTGATGCGTCCGATCACGATCACGCGGGTTCCGGCGTCGCAGACGGTGGCGAGCTGGTCGAGGCCGAGCAGGATGTCGTGGCGGCCCTCGGTCTCCAGGATGATGACATTCGGGGTCGGGGCCGAACGATAGGCCTCGACGGCGGCAGCCATGCCGCCCATCTGGATCTTGAGGTGAGCCTTGCCGAGGCGGCGGTCTTCGCCCGCCGACTGCACGGCGGCCGCGGTTTCCACCGTCTCGCAGAAAGCCTGAACCGACACCCGGGGTGCCGGCGCGATGTGGTCCTCCGCGGACGGCGCCCCGGTCTCCGGCGGCTGGTCTGTATCTTGACGCGAGTAAGTGATCATTTGCCGGTATCGCTGAGTTTGGCCTTGTCGGCCTCGGGATAGATGGTCGAGGTTGCGGTGCCCTTGCGGTATTTGTCGAAGGCGATGCCGCGGCGCGGCGCATAGGCGGCGGTCTCGGCACGCGGCTGCACGAGGTCCGACGGATTGTCGACCATCGCCGCCAGATTGCGCTGATTGGAACAGCCGAAATTGTAATACGACTTGTTCTCGAAATAGCTCTTGTTGTGGATCGACGGACCGAGATCCTCCGGCCACCACCCGCACGGACCATCCACCGCCGACGTCTTCGTGGAGTTGAGGCGAATCGCGG
>CADEDX010000209.1 GCA_902826195.1 uncultured Bradyrhizobium sp.
AAGAAGCTTCCGTTCTTCACCGAGGGCATCGTCGCCTGGCTGCCGTCGACTGACTATTTCTACCGCAACTTTTACACCGGCAATCAGCGCTGGAACTACTCGTCAATCAACAATCCGGAACTGGTGGAGATCGCGCAGAAGGCCCGGTTTGAGCCCGACGCGGCCAAGTATGAAGAAGATGGCGTGAAGCTCAACGCCATTCACTTCAAGGAGCTGCCGCAGATCCCGCTCTGGCAACCCAATCAGGACGCCGCGATGGCACCCTCGGTGGAGGGGTATACCTACCAGTTCCACCGCCAGGTCGATTATCGTGATCTCAATCGCAAGTAAGGTGGAGGTCAGATGCCGGCCGTTGGAGCAACGCTGACACGGGCGGGCAAGCGATTCCTGTCCTCGCTGCCAGCGCTGTTTGGCGTGCTGGTGTTCACCTTCCTCCTGATGCGGGTGCTGCCGGGCGATCCGGCAGTGTTCTTTGCCTCCGGACCGAACGCCGGCAAGGAGGAGATCGAGGTCATTCGCAAGCAGATGGGCCTGAACAAGCCGGTGCCGGAACAGCTGATGCTGTACCTCTATGATGTCGGCCGCGGCAATCTCGGCCGATCGATGATGACCGGGCAGATGGTTACCAAGGATCTGCGCGAGCGATTGCCGGCTTCGCTGGAGCTTACCTTCACGGCGCTGCTGATCGCGCTGGTGACGGCGGTGCCGCTCGGCGTGCTCGCGGCGCTGCGGCCGGGCTCGATCATCGACCACGGCGTGCGGTTCTTCTGTGCGCTTGGTGTCTGCGTGCCGACCTTCGTATCGGGCCTGCTGCTGATCTATGTGTTCTACTACCTGCTTGGGCTTGCGCCCGATCCGACCGGCCGGGTGGATATCTTCGCATCGTTGCCGCCACGGCAGACCGGCTTTCTGCTGATCGACTTTCTGCTCGCGGGCGATGTTGACGGGTGGTGGGCGGCCTTCCGGCAACTCATCCTGCCGGCGCTGACAATGGCGTTGTTCGTGGTCGCGCCGCTGGCGCGCATCACGCGGGCCTCGATGCTGGTATCGCTGGGCAGCGACTTCGTGCGCACGGCGCGTTCCGTGGGGCTGCCATGGTGGCGGATCGTCGTCACCTACGCGCTGCGGAACGCCATCCTGCCGGTGATCACCATCGCCGGCATCGTGTTCTCGACCATGCTCGGCGCCAATGTGCTGGTAGAGAAGGTGTTTTCGTGGCCGGGCGTCGCGTCCTATGCGCTGGATGCGCTGCTGTCGTCCGATTATGCGCCGGTGCAAGGATTCGTGCTGCTGATGGCGACCGTGTTCGTGATCGTCAACCTGCTGGTGGATATTCTGTACGGCATCGCCGACCCCCGGGTGACCATCGGATGACCTCAGCGACGCTTCGCCATGCCGGCTGGATTCTGCGCGGCAACCCGCTTACCGCCGTTGCCGCGACCGGCGTCGTTCTGCTGACGCTGATCGCCATGTTCGGGCCGTGGATCGTGCCTTACGATCCGATCGTCTCCAACGTGTCGCAGGCGCTGATGCCGCCGAGCGCGGCGCACATTGCCGGCACCGATCAGCTCGGCCGCGACGTGTTCAGCCGCCTGATAGTCGCTGCACGGCTCGATCTCGTCATCGCGATCTCGGCGGTCGGAATCTCCTTTGCGATCGGCGCGGTGATCGGCGCGATCTGTGGCTATACCGGCGGAAAGCTCGATCGCGGCGTCGGCCGCTTCGTCGATGTCGTGATGGCGTTTCCGCTGTTCGTGCTGGCGATGGCGATGGTTGCGGCGCTGGGCAATCGGGTCGAGAATATCGTCATCGCGACCGCGATCATCAACCTGCCGTTCTATATCCGCTTCGCGCGGGCGGAGGTGAACGTCCGCCGCAATGTCGGCTGGGTCGAAGCGGCACGCGCCTGCGGCGACAGCCATCTTTCGGTGGTGCTGCGCTTCCTGCTGCCGAACGTGCTGCCGGCGATGGCGGTGCAGATATCGCTCAATCTCGGCTGGGCGATCCTCAACGCCGCCGGGCTTTCCTTCATCGGCCTCGGCGTCAAGCCGCCGACACCGGAATGGGGCATCATGGTTGCCGAGGGCGCACGCTTCATCTCGACCGGCAAATGGTGGCTGGTCGCCTTTCCGGGCCTGGCGCTGATGCTGACGGTGCTGTGCTTCAACCTGCTCGGTGACGGCGTGCGCGACATCCTCGATCCCCGCATGCGAACATGACCAAATCGCTGCTGGAAATGAACGACTTGCACGTCACGTTCTCGACGCGGCGCGGCCTGGTCGAGGCCGTGCGTGGCGTTACGCTCTCGCTCGGCGAGGGCGAGATGCTCGGCCTCGTCGGCGAGAGCGGGTCGGGAAAATCCGTCACCGGCTTTGCGATCACGCGGCTGCTCGATGCGGCCGGGCGTGTCGCTGCAGGCAACATCCGGTTTCGCGGGCAGGACATCACGAAGATTTCCGCAGGCGATTTCCGCCATCTGCACGGCGCGGCGATGGCGATGATCTTTCAGAACCCGCGCGCGGCGCTCAACCCGATCCGCGCCGTCGGCGACCAGATTGCGGACGCGATCACCGCCCACAAGCGCATGCCCCGCGACGAAGCGCGGGCGCAGGCGCTGGGGCTGTTGCGCGCCGTCCAGATCCGCGATCCCGAAAAGCGCATGGCCGCGTATCCGCATGAACTCTCCGGCGGCATGTGCCAGCGCGTGATGATCGCCATGGCGATCTCCTGCAATCCGGCGCTGTTGATCGCCGACGAACCGACGACCGGCCTCGACGTCACGACGCAGAAAGTTGTGATGGACCTTCTGACCGGGATCGCGGCCGAGCGCGGCATGGCGACCATCTTGATCACGCACGACCTCGGTCTTGCGGCGCGCTACTGTCGCCGTGTCGTGGTGATGGAGCAGGGCCGGCTGGTCGAGGAGGCTGAGCCGTTGCGGCTCTTCCGCGCCCCGAAACATGCCTACACCAAGCGCCTAGTCGCAGCGTCGCCGACGGCGAGTTCGCGGATCGAGGATCTGGTGCCCGAAGAGGACAGAGGCCGGGAAATATCGGTACTTGCGGCGCCGCGGCCGGCGCGCGCGCCGGGCACGCCGCCGCTGCTGGAGGTGCAGAAGATCGTCAAGCGGTTCGACCAGGGCGCGGCGGCGGTCGCGGATTGTTCGATGACGAGCAGCGCCGGCGAGAGCGTCGGTCTGGTCGGCGAGTCCGGCTCCGGGAAGAGTACGACGTCACGCATCATCTGCCGGCTGATCGACCCGAGCGAGGGCGAGATCGCGTTCGAGGGCCAGTCGATCGGCCATATCCCGGCGCGCGATTTTCACCGCTCGCCGTTCCGCAAGGATATCCAGATCGTCTTTCAGGATCCGAACGATAGCCTGAATCCGCGCTTCACCGCGTTCGACTGCATCGCCCATCCGCTGTTGCGGCTCAGCGGCATGCGCCCGGGCGACGTGCTGCGGCAGCGCGTAGAAGAATGCGCGCAGCGCGTAGGCCTCGGGCTCGATTTGCTGACGCGCTTTCCGCATCAGCTTTCAGGCGGCCAGAAAGCGCGCGTCGGCATCGCCCGCGCCATCGCCTGCCGGCCGCGGCTTCTGGTACTGGATGAGCCGACGGCGGCGCTCGACGTCTCGGTGCAGGCGGTGGTGCTACAACTGCTCGACCGGCTGCGGCGCGAGGATGATCTGGCATTTTTGTTTGTCAGCCACGACCTCAACGTCGTGCGCATGATGTGCGACCGAACCATCGTGCTGCAAAGCGGCCGTATCGTCGAACAAGGCGAGAGCCGGGCGATGTTTGATAATCCGAAGACCGCTTACACGCGCGAGCTGGTTGACGCCGTGCCGCATATCGAGCCGGAGCTGGCTGCGATGGCGACGTGAAATCGCCGGCATGTGCTGGCTCGACGCAGATTTTTCGCGACCGATTTTCGTGCGCGCAATCGGGCAAATAGCTGTGCTTTCGGAACGCACTAGCGGCGAGAAAATTTTCGTTAACGCTGCCGGTGGCGAAGCTTCCATTGCAAATTGTTGCTCGCGTGCACTTGACGGATTCGCAAATCTCTGTGCATACCGCTGCCCCACGAAACGCCGTCGAACTCGCCGGCGCTCTTTAAGGACCGAAGCCGTGTTGCGATCACGCTCACATATCGTCGCGAAAGCCGCCGCCGTGCTGCCGTTTATTCGGCCGTGCGACTGGTCGCGCATGTCCGCGGCTGAACAGGGTCCGAGCTATCTGACGAAGTCCGAAAATCTCGGAACCGGTAGGATAGCAGGCAGAGCGTAACAGGCAGCGGGAATCCACCCTCTGCCAATCAGGCGGAGGGCAACATGGCCCGCAACAGCACCACCAAGACAGAACTCGAGAACAGTGCGCGCGAGAAGATTTTCTCCTCGCCGGTCGTGCTCGCCTTCGTGCGCACTGTTGTGGCGCGCCGAGGGATCTCCGAGACCGAAGCCCGCCAGATCTATCTCGACTACATCAACCGAGCTCCGCCGGCGGAAAACCGCGGGCGATGTGAGGTCGCGTGATTACGTGAAGCTTTCTTCGATTCAGGATGGCCGTCCCTGCAAGGACATAAGATGGCCCGCTGATCCGGTACTGGTCCCCTTCGGTGGGGCGGCAAACGGTGGTTTCAGGCAGCGATCGTTTTTGGCCGGGTTGGTCCCGGCCGTTTGTGATTTTGCCGGCGCGCGCGAGGTCGATTATTTCCGTCGGCCCCAATCATGCCCGTGTAGCTCAGCGTAGAGCGCCGCCCTCGTAACGCGGAGGCCAGGGAGTCGACTACCCTCGCGGGCACCATTGCCGCCGTCGCTCACAGTCCGCAGAGCACGTTCCTGGCACGGACGAGACTGTGCTCTCGATCCGCGCCGGCGGCATCATTTCGCTCCACTAGCCCAATCGGTAGAGGCGACGGACTTAGAATCCGTGCGGTGGCGGTTCGAATCCGTCGTGGAGCACCATTTCAGTTCTGCTGCGGCCCTGTCGGGCGGATCTATCCTTCAACGCGCGCTTGGCTCAGCGGTAGAGCGCCTGTCTTACATACAGGATGTCGGCCGTTCGATCCGCCAGATCGCGTCCGTAGCTCATTCAGGAGAGCGCCGCTGCGACATAGCGGAGGCGGCAGGGGCGGAGCCTACCGGACGCACCATCAATTCCCTCTCGTAGCTCAGTGGCAGAGCAATCGCTTGATAAGCGATCGACGGATGTTCGATTCATCACGGGAGGACCAAAGATCATACGGTGGGATCCGGAGCGTTAACCTGAATGGAGACGGAGCGGACTTTTAACCCGTTCGCACGTGGTTCGAAACCACCCGGATCCGCCATCATGGACCTGTGCCCCCAGCGGCCAAGGGAGCGGATTCTTAATCCGTTGCGAAAGCATCGTCGGTTCGAGTCCGACCAGGTCCTCCAACATGTCCGCGCTCGTGGCGAAACTGGTAGACGCGCCGTTTTGAGAGGGCAGTGGGAGACCATGCCGGTTCGATGCCGGCCGAGCGCACCAATGGCCCATGTCCCCATTTGGCGAAGGGACCGGACTGTGATCCGGGAAGGCGAGTTCGATCCTCGTCATGGGCGCCAATTCCATGATGTAGCCTGGCCCGACCAAAGTGCACGCTTCGGGCGCGTGCGACCGCAAGTTCAAATTCTGTTACCCTGACCCAACCCGGGCGTCTAGCTCAACGGCAGAGCCGGCTGCTCATAACAGTCCACATATCGGTTCAAATCCGGTGGCGCCCACCACCAAGCAGAGGAGAGGGCGATGTTCGCAGCAAATCCAACCCTTGTCCTCAACGCTGACTTCCAGCCGCTCAGCTACTTCCCGTTGTCGCTGTTTAACTGGGAGGACGCGGTCAAGGCGGTCGTGAAGGGATCGCATGTCGTGGTCGCAGAGTACGACCAGGTTGTCCGCAGCCCGTCGACGGTGATGCGGCTGCCGTCGGTCATCGCGCTGCGCGATTATGTGCGGCCGCCGGCTCGCGTGGCCTTCACCCGGTTCAACGTCTTTCTCCGCGATCGCTTCCGCTGCCAGTATTGCGGCGACGAGCACCTTCGCGGCGAACTGACGTTCGACCACGTGATTCCGCGCGCGGACGGCGGCCAGACGTGCTGGACCAACATCGTGGCGGCATGCAGTCCCTGCAACACGCGCAAGGACCGCTTCCACCTCAAGCCGCTGCGGAAGCCGTTCGAGCCGACGCGGCACGACCTGATGGCGGCCCAGCGTCTGTTTCCGCCGAACTTTCTGCACGAGACCTGGCGGGACTATCTGTACTGGGACGTCGAGCTCGAGAAGTAACGGCGCCGGTGGCGAGCTTTCGCCGCCGGCGTCCATCACCACGTAGCTCAACTGGATGAGCACGGCCCTCCGAAGGTCGAGGATGTAGGTTCGAGTCCTATCGTGGTGGCCAAACTTGTTGCCCTGGGATGACGAACCGGACAAGCGCGCCGGCGCTGCCTTGAAAACAGACGGGCGCCGCGAGGCGTTGCGGTGCAAGCCCGCCGTCACTCCGCCATCTGGACAGTGAACCGGCGCGCCGCCGGCCTCGATTGGAAATCGAGTGGGCGCTTCGTCGCTGGGGATCAGGCCTCCGCTGTCCGCCAACTAGAGCATGATGGAATGACGATTCGAACAAGCGTCATCCCGATCCTGGAGAGTCAACTGGACAGGCGCGCCGGCACGGCTTCGAACACCGATGGCACCGCAAGGTGTGAGGCTCAGGTCCTCGGCTCTCCGCCATCAACGATCGCGCCAGGCCGGATGTACGCCGGCGCTGCCGAGGCGTTTGCTGCTTCGGCACCATGTCGCGGGATGACCGGAGCGGTAACCAGGCCCCGGGCGTGGCTCATAACCACGAAACGTGAGTTCGGGTCGCACTCCCGCAACCACGATGGGTAACGTCAAGTCTGGGGACTGAGCGGGCCTGTAAAGCCCGCGCCTGTGCGCCTGCCTGGTTCGATTCCAGGGTTACCCACCACGCATCATTGCGGACGTAGCTGAAAGGTCTAGCACCTGAGTGCCACTCAGGAGAGTCGGTTTCGATTACCGACGTCCGCGCCATCTCGCCTCCGCAGCCGACATCGCCGATCAGATGGAGCACTACATGGATGACGGCGGCGCGGACGGCTTCATGCTGGCTGCGACCTATACGCCCGGATGTTTTGAGGAGTTTGCCGACTATGTCGTCCCTGAATTGCAGAGGCGCGGCCGCTTCCGTACGCAGTATGCAGGCACAACGCTCCCGGAGCATCTGCTCGCCAATTGATACGCTCTCCAGCCACCGCCGTTACAGATCGATCACGATGTCGCCTTCGGGTCGCGCGCAGCAGATCAGCACATTGCCGTCTGCCGCTGCATCGATCGGGTCCGGCTCGTAGCGGACCGAGCCTGCGACAAGCGCGGTCTCGCAGGTGTGGCAGACTCCTGTGCGGCACGACCATCGCACCGGCACGTCGCAAGCCTCGGCAAGTTCGAGCAGGTTGCGGAAGGCGGGTCCGAAGTGCGCGCTGAGGCCGCTGCGCGCGAACGAGACCAGCGCGCCTGTGCCGGGGACACCCGCCGGCAGATGCGGCGGCGGGCGCGTCGGAGCCACGACGCCGGGCGTGATGGACGGACCGGCGCCGAACAGCTCGGTGTGAATGCGATCTCGCGCGACGCCCAGGGCCGCGAGCTCGGCGGCGAGATCGTTCATGAAGGCCGACGGTCCGCAGATGTAGAAATCGCCGTCGCGGGGCAGATTGAGCGCTTGAAGCGCGCGCATGTCCAGGCGTCCCGATGCGTCGAAATCAATGGTGCGGCGGTCCTCGGCATCGGGCGCGCTGTAGCGGATATGGCTGTGGCGGTGGGGAAGGGCTGCGAGCAATCGGCGCGCCTCTTCGGCGAAGGGATGCTCGCGGCCGTTGCGGGTGCCGTAGAGCCACCAGACATCGCGAGGCGATGCTTCGTCGGCCAGCGCGTGAAGCATCGCGAGCACCGGCGTCACGCCGATCCCGGCACTCAGCAGGATAACGGGTGTATCGCCTGGCCGTAGCGTAAAACTGCCGCGCGCCGCGCTTGTTGGCACAATGTCGCCAATCTCCAGCGCGTTGTCTATATAGGAACCGGCCGCGCGATACGCGTGCCACTTGCAGCTGATGCGCTAGTACGGCGCGCCGGGTTCGCCTGAGAGCGAATAGCTGCGCATCAGTGCGGGCGCCGAAGTCGAACCGAGCCGCAGCACGATGAACTGCCCAGGGAGCGCAGAGGCGAGGGGCTGCCCGTCCGCGGACTCCAGCACCAGCGATGTCACGTCGCCGCTCTCGCGCGTCTTGCGCAAGACACGCAGCGGGCGGAATCCTTGCCATGCCGGCGGCGGGCTCGACGTCCCGGTGAGCCCGGCGTTTCCCGATGCCGCGCCCTCGGTGGGCGCCTGTTTCAACAGCGCCTCCAAGGAATGACGCCAGCCGGCGCTCAATGCCGGGATAGGCAGCGCGCGCTCGAGCCGATCGCGGGGGTGGCCGGGCAGGTAGAGGAGGGCATCGATCTCGGCCACGCTCATTTGTTCTGGTCCAACAGCGATGCGCGTGATTTCGTTACCGGCTTCGACTTCACCCTCTTCAAGCACGCGAAAATAGAAGCCGGGCCTGCCGTGCTTGACCAGCAGCGCGGCCATCGCCGGTTCGTTGACGCGAATGCCTGCCCGGTAACAGGTCACGCGCGGCTGCGTCACCTCGAACAGGGCCGTGCCGATCCGGTAGCGGTCGCCAATGCAGACTTCTGAGTCCGGCAGGCCGTCGACCGTGAAATTCTCGCCGAGCTCGCCATAGGCGATGCCGGATCGACCGAGTTGCTTCTCCCAGTATCGGTAGGACTCCTGCTGGTAGACAAGGACGGCCCGGTGTTCGCCACCATGGCCGGCGAGATCTCCTTGGCCGTCGCCGTCGATGTTGAGGCGGCGCACCATGCGCGGGCCCTGAACCGGGATCTTCCAGATGCCGGTGTGAACTGTCTTGTCCTGCCAGGCGATGTCGCGCGGCAGCCCTACATTGACCGAAAGCAAGCGTCCCATCGCGTCAATCTCCAACGCTTGGCATCAGATGCGCACTGGATCAGGACCGGGATACTTGCAGGTCATACGGCAAGCGCAAGTAACTTGCGCGGCAAGTCAAAGTCCGGGAAAATGACGGCGCTTCGTTGTGCAAATCCGCGATTTTTATCGCGGTGGCCGGTCAAAACCCGGTCTTGATGGATGAATTACATGGCATTTGAACTATTCGATCTGACGGGCGAGCGGGCGCTCGTCACCGGATCTTCGCAAGGCATCGGTTTTGCGCTCGCTCAGGGGCTTGCCGAACATGGCGCCGAGATCGTTCTCAACGGCCGCGATGCGGGCAAGCTCGCGGCGGCCGCAGGCAAACTAACGGACGCCGGTCACAAGGTATCGGTGGCCGGCTTTGACGTGACAAACGCGCAGGCGGCCAAGGAAGGCGTCGAGGCAATCGAGAAGAACACCGGCGCGATCGATATTCTCATCAACAACGCCGGCATGCAGTTCCGTTCGCCGCTCGAGGATTTCCCCGTCGAGAAGTGGGAGCAGTTGCTCGCCACCAACATTTCCAGCGCGTTCTATGTCGGCCAGGCCGTCGCCCGCCACATGATCCCGCGCGGCCGGGGCAAGATCATCAACATCGCTTCCGTGCAGAGCGAACTGGCACGGCCGGGCATCGCGCCTTACACGGCCACCAAAGGCGCGATCAAGAACCTGACCCGCGGCATGTGCACCGACTGGGCGAAATACGGCCTGCAGGTCAACGCCATCGCGCCGGGCTACTTCAAGACACCGCTCAACCAGGCGCTGGTCGACAATCCGGAATTCTCGACCTGGCTGGAAAAGCGTACCCCGGCCGCTAGATGGGGCAATGTCGAGGAGCTGGTCGGTGCGGCCGTGTTCCTGTCCGGCAAGTCGTCGTCCTTCGTCAACGGCCATACGCTCTATGTCGATGGCGGAATCACCGTCAGTCTTTGAGATAAGGACTTTTAAATCTATCGCGTCACGACTTTCGAACCCTCATCCTGAGGAGCTCGCGGAGCGGGCGTCTCGAACGATGTAGGCCCGCCTGTGGCTTCAAGGTTCGCCCGGCGATGCGAAGCATCGTCCGGAGACGCGCGTGCCGCGCTCCTCACCATGAGGGGCAACCACTACTGCGGCGTGATGCCGGCATCCTTGATGATCTTGTCCCATTTTACGATCTCGGCCTTGAGAAAGCTTTCCAGCGC
>CADEDX010000210.1 GCA_902826195.1 uncultured Bradyrhizobium sp.
GGAAATGCTTGGTCAGCACGGTGCCGAGGCCGACGCAGACCGCGCCGGCGAGCGCGCACGCCAGGCCCGGCAATTTCTCGACGTTGGCGTCGATGCCGTTGCCGCCGATCAACACGGCGATACCGACGAGCGCGACCGTCAGCGCGACGGCGCGCAGCGGTGACAGCCGCTCGCCGAGAATCGGCCACGCCAGAAACGCCACCCACACCGGGATCGAAATACCGAGCACCGCGGCCTCGCTGGCATTGAGCCACAACAGCGCCAGCCCCATGAATGCGACCCAGCCGCCGATCGTAAGCATCGAGACCAGCAGCAGACGCAACCACATCGGCCGAGGCACGCGCAATTGTTGCCGGCGAGCGAGCGCAAACAGCGCCAGTGCCGCGGCGCCGGCGATGCCGCAAAGGCCACGCGACGACAATGGCGGCCATTCGGCCAGCAGATGTTTCATGATCGGGAAGTTGAGGCCCCACCCGACCGACGTAATGGCGAGCAGGATGAGCCCCAACGGCGACAGCCGCCCGGCGCGATTGATCGGAGGCATGGCAGGCTTAGATCCGGAACCGGAAGTACATGTGTTCTCGTTGTGACACAGCGAGACGGAATTGCCCCGAGTAATTTTTTATGTGCACCGTAGCATACAGACGGACTGTCGCCGTTTCGACTTAATCGTTGCAAGGAGACGCGATTCCCCCCGGTCGCCGCCCGAAGAAGAAGAAGAAGGAATCATCGTGCCGCGGATTCTCGTGGTCGATGACGATCCGATGGTGTGCGTCGCCATCGAGGTCTGTCTGACGCGAAAAAGTTTCGAGGTCACCGTTGCCAACGGTGGTGAAGCGGGAATGCGCGCACTCGAAACCGCCGATTTCGATGTCATGCTGATCGACGTGTTCATGCCGCACATGCGCGGTTTTGAAGCGATCCGGATGTTCCACGAGCGCCGACCGGACATACCGATTGTCGCGATGTCGGGCTACGCCTTCGCCAGCGCCGATCGAGGGCAGGATTTCCTGCGGATGACCATCGAACTCGGCGCGGCATTCTGCCTGCGCAAGCCCTTCACGCCGGATGCGTTGCTGGCCGCGGTCAATCAGTGCATCGCCATGCCGAAAATTTCCGCGAGCCAAACGAAATCGTGAAGTAAATAACTGCCAATGCCTTCGCAGCGAATCATTCTCGGAATCGGTCTCGCGATCCTTTTCACCATCGGTGCGGCCTCGGTCGGATTGGACCTCACGTCCCGGTCCGACAGAGCCGCCGTCGATCGCGCGGCCGGCATACTCGAGAAAATGTCTGACATGCGCCCGATGCTGCGCCGGGCGGAGAGCGCGGCGCGGGGATTCGCGATCACTGGCGATCCGCAATTCGCGAGGGAATACTGCGACGCCAGCGACACGATCCGGCCGGCATTCGCCGCGCTGATCGAGGCCGTCAAGGACAGCCCGACCGAAAAGCAGCTGATCGAATCGGCCAATGCGCTGGTGGAACGCAAGATTGCCCTCAATAGCGACCTGATCAGGCTCAAAATCGCGGGAGATGACGCCGCGGTTGCGGCCCTCGTTGGCCAGGACGATCGCGCCGCCACCGCCGAGATCGCCGGAAACCTGCAAAAAGCAGTCGCCGAGGAGCGCCGCCTGCTGGCCGACACACGCGCCAAAATCAAGACCAATGCGATGTTCCTGCTGGCAATCGACCTCGCCGGCGTCGTGCTGATCCTGATCCTCGCCGCGGCGCTGATGGCGTCGACCCGCCGTTCGCGCCGCGAACTGCAGGATTCGCTGACCGCCACCCAGGCGACAAACGAAGCGCTGGAAGCCGCGGTCGCCGAGCGCACCGAGCATCTCGTCGCCGCCCACAACGAGCTCAGGCTCTCGGCCGTCATCCTCCGCAGTACCTTCCACAGCATGGCGGAGGCGGTGCTCGTGATCGACACCAGGGGAGAGGTCCTCCTCTCCAACCCCGCCGCCGAGAAAATGCTGCGCTATCGGCCGGGAATGACGGTGGAGCTGCTGCGGTCGCTCAGCACGCTCTTCTATGCCGACGGCGTCACGCCGGTCTTGACCCAGGATATGCCCGCCTCCCGCGCGCTGCGCGGCGAAGCGTTCGACGCTATCGAGCTGGTGGTCCGCCCCGTCAGCGGCAGACCGCCGGTTCATCTCGTTGTCAGCGGCCGGCCGCTACGTGACGCCGCCGGCGCCATCAGCGGCGCGGCGCTGGTCTATCATGACGCCACGCCCTCTCGTGAAACCGAACGCAAGCTGCTGCAATCGCAGAAGCTCGACGCCATCGGCAAGCTCACCGGCGGTGTCGCGCACGACTTCAACAACATGCTGACGGTGATCACTGGCACCACCGAAATGCTGGTGGAGGACCTGGCGAGCCAGCCGGCGCTGCGGAAGACGGCCGAACTGATCGACCAGGCCGCCGAGCGCTGCAGCGAACTGATCCAGCACCTGCTCGCCTTCGCCCGCCGCCAGCCGCTGCAGCCGCGCGATGTCGACGTCAACGCCAGCGTGCTCGACATCGCAAAACTGCTCCAGCCGACACTCGGCGAGCAGATCGAGATCAACTCGATCCTCGAGCAGGAAACCGCGAGCGCCCATATCGACGCCTCGCAGCTCGCCAACTCCCTGCTCAACATGGCGATCAACGCCCGCGATGCGATGCCGAGCGGCGGCAAGCTGCTGCTGGAGACCCGCAACGTGGTGCTCGACGAAGCCTATGCGCAGGCCAATCCGGACGTCAGGCCCGGCCCCTACGTGATGCTCGCGGTCAGCGACACCGGGAGCGGCATGTCGCAGGACGTCATGGACAAGGTGTTCGAGCCGTTCTTCACCACCAAGGAGGTCGGCAAGGGCTCCGGCCTCGGGCTGAGCATGGTCTACGGCTTCGTTAAGCAATCCGGAGGCCACATCCGGATCTACAGCGAAGTCGGCCACGGCACGACGATCAAGCTCTATCTGCCGCCGGCCCGCGGCCAGGTCGAAACCGCGCCGGCCACAGCGGCGGCGCTGCCGGGCGGCACCGAGACCATCATGGTGGTGGAAGACGACGAGCTGGTGCGCGACTTCGTCAGCGGGCAATTGCATGGCCTCGGCTACCGCACGGTGGGCGCCGCCACTGGCCCGGCGGCGCTGAGCCTCGTGGAGGACGGCCAGGCGTTCGATCTCTTGTTCACCGACGTCATCATGCCCGGCGGCATGTCAGGCCGCGACCTCGCCGAGAAAGTCCGCAAGCTGCGGCCCGGCATCAAGGTGCTCTACACGTCGGGCTATACCGACAATGCGATCGTGAATCAGGGCCGCCTTGATCCCGGCGTGCTGCTGCTGACCAAGCCGTACCGCAAGTCCCAGCTCGCCACTATGATCCGCTGCGCGCTGACGGAATAAGCCGGCTAAGGCGGGCGGCGGCGTGGGTGCCGAGTCGGTGTATGGAGCGGCTACGATGGCATAATGTGCATCACAGCGCGCCCTACTCCGAGCCCGAGCCGCCCGCCACGATTTTCTCGTTCAGTTTCTGATCGACCGTCTGCACCGTGCGGTCGATCTCGGCGCTGGAGGCGCCGAGCTGGTCGGACACCAGCTTGACCAGCAGGTCGACGCGCTCGATGAAGGGCGCGCCGCTGGCGACCGCGCGCGCGGCCGATGACGGCTTGAGCAGGCTTTCTGCCGCCTTGGCGTATTTTTCAAACGGCACCTGGTCCACTGGATCTGCTCCCAAGCGGCGGGCGATGCCGTCGACATGCTCGTAGATCGATTGCGAGAGTTTCAGGTCGCCATGCACGGCGTCGCGGATCGACTGCGACTCGTGCGGGGTGATGCAGCGGTAATTGCCGGTCAGCAGCATCGACCATTTTGCCAGCGGCACGAACAGCGAGTCGAATACTTTCAGCTTCACCGGGACGTCCTTGCCGTCGAGCGTCACCGCATCGATGCCGGCTTCGAGTTCGCGCAGCAGCTTGTTGTGCTTGTCGTCCTCGAACGCGGCGGCCTTGAAGTTGGTCGGTAGCCCAACGTGCAGCACGTTCGCCGCCTCTTCCGGCGGCCGAAACGCCTGCGGATCGGGCGAGCAAAGCGTCACGAGCCCCGGCTTGAAGCGCTCCCAGACCGACGCGTTGGTATAGGCCTCGTCGAGGTCCATCTTCGCCAGCGCCGGGATGCGCTTCAGGTAGGGCAGCGGCGGCATGTTCATGATCGACAGGCACGGCAATCCTGCCGTCGCGATCTTGATCATCAGCACGCGGATGGTGTGATTGGTGTATTGCGGCTCCTGCATCGCAAGGCCGACCAGATCGTAGCGCGACAGATCGACGTCCTGTGGCGTGGTCGCGTCCAGTTTGCCCGGCAGGTCGCGCGAAAAAATCGCGCGGTGCACGGCCTCGTCGCGCAGCTTGATGCGCACTTCGGTGCCGTCGCGGTTGATGAGGTCGGCCGTCTTGCGGCGGCAAACCAGGGTCACGTTGTGACCGGCCATCAAAAGCTTGGTCGCCAGCAGCGAGCCGTACGAGGCCCCGAGGATCAGAATGTTGCGCGCCATGTTTCTCCCTCTCTGTTAATTATACCAAACACAGTATACCAGAACCATTCTGCGCCGACGGCTACCGCAAACCTGCAGGCATTACAATCGGACAGCGAAATTTCCTTGGTCCAGGAGCTTGGCCACCCGAGGCTTCACGACCGCGTCGCCAGCACCACGCCACCCAGCGTGAACATTAGCGCCACGATCTGGATCAGCCCGAGCGGCTCTCCCAGCGCGATCGCCGACGCCACCACGCCGATGACCGGCACTGCCATGGTGCCGATCGCTGCCACCGAGGCCGGAAGCCGCGCCAGCGCAGCGAACCAGCTGACATAGGCGATGCAGAACTGGATCATGGTGGAATAGACCAGCAGCCACCAGCCGAGCGCCGTCACCTTTTCGACATGTGTGTTCTCGAAGGCGAGACCGAGGATGACGATCGGAAAACATCCCAGCCCGATCTGCCACGCCGCGGCCGGGATCGGCGGCAGCGGCAGCGGCAGCCGCTTCGCCAGCACCGTGCCGAGCGCAAAGCCCATCGCGCCGGTCAGCGCCATCAAGATGCCCGGCAGCTTTTCTGTCGTGGCCGAAATGCCGTTGCCGCCCATGATGGCGGCCAACCCCGCGAACGCCATCACCAGCGCCACCGTGCGCAGCCACGTCGGCCGCTCGCCGAGCACCGGCCAGGCGATCAGCGAGGCCCATACCGGCATCGTGTAGGCGATCAGCGCCGCCTCGCTCGCCGGCAGCCACAACAGCGCCAGCCCCATCAGCACCATCCAGCCGGTGACGTTCAGCAGCGCCGCCATCATCAACCGCGGCCACAAATGCCGCTCGACCCGCAGGCTCTGCGACGACGCCAGCGCGAGGCCGGCCAGCAGCGCCGCCCCGATCACGCCGGTGGTGCCGCGCAGGGTCAGCGGCGGCAGCTCGCTCAGCAGATATTTCGTGACCGGCCAGTTGAAGCCCCAGCCCACCGAGGTGATGGCGAGGAAGATCAGGCCGGCGGGCGCGATCCGCGGCGGCGCGGCGGGTTTTGATTCTGTCATGGAGTTCGGTCTTGGAGCCCGGCATGGCGGAGGGGAGGATGGCAAGGGATGGGATGCAAAAGCGATGGAATCGCCCACACCTTGCCGCTTGCGCGCGGCGGCGACCACGGGTGCGCGGGCATGCCTGACCTCCGGCTCCGGGCCCTCACGTGAGTCTCGCCGGTGCAACCCCTCGGGCGCAAAAAATACCTTCCCTGTGAACAGCGGGACGAATCCGATTTCCACACGGCTGAACAAATTTTTTGTGTTGGGAATCCCTGAGGACTCACCGATACTTGGCGACATCACAAGGGCGAGACGCCCCGTGTTTTCCCGACCTTTCCACCATATTTAGTGTTTGATTCAGGAACTCGTACTAGTCCTTGACGGGCCGGACGGGTTTGGCCTAGCGTTAGCTCCGGACGGCGCGAGTTGAGTTTTGGGTCCCGCCGGACGCTCCCAAACGGGTTCCAAACAAGCGCTGCGCCGGCCGGTCGAGGCACGGATCGAGGGCTTGTCTGCCTGGAAACAGGAGTGCCGGCGCACTGGATAACGAGCCGAATGGCTCAGGTGCTGTGTTGCGTTTGAGGGATTTGGTCCTGCCTCCCGGCAGGACCTTGGGGTGGCGAAGACAGAAACAGGGCCGGGTTCACCGGTCGAACTGGCTGATGGCAACGCCGGGATGGCAACGTCCCGGTGCAGGCCGTCGGCTCACTCATAACATCCGGGCCAACCGCTGTGGGCGGACCCGGGCAAAGACGGGGCACTACCAATGCGAATCGAGCGGCGCAACACCACTTCCGGCCAGTCTCCCTACACGGGGATTGATTTCAGGCTGACGACATCGGAGATCCGCAACCCCGACGGTTCGATCGTGTTCCGGCTCGAGAATGTCGAGGTGCCGCAGTTCTGGTCGCAGGTCGCCTCCGACGTGCTCGCGCAGAAGTATTTTCGGAAAGCGGGCGTCGCCGCGCGCCTGAAGAAGGTCGAGGAAGAGACCGTGCCGTCGTGGCTGTGGCGCTCGTTGCCCGACACCGAGGCGCTCGCTTTGCTGCCCGAGAATGAGCGTTACGTCAGCGAGCTCTCCGCAAAACAGGTGTTCGACCGCCTCGCCGGCTGCTGGACCTATTGGGGCTGGAAGGGCAAGTATTTCTCGTCGGAAGAAGACGCGCAGGCGTTCTTCGACGAGCTGCGCTTCATGCTCGCCAAGCAGATGGTCGCGCCGAACTCGCCGCAGTGGTTCAACACCGGCCTGCACTGGGCCTACGGTGTCGATGGCCCCGGCCAGGGGCATTATTATGTCGATCCCTTCTCCGGCAAGCTGACCAAATCCAAGTCGGCCTATGAGCATCCACAGCCGCACGCCTGCTTCATCCAGGGCGTCGGTGACGACCTCGTCAACGAGGGCGGCATCATGGACCTGTGGGTGCGCGAGGCGCGCCTGTTCAAATACGGCTCCGGCACCGGCTCCAACTTCTCCCGTCTGCGCGGCGAAGGCGAAAAGCTGTCCGGTGGCGGCCGCTCGTCCGGCCTGATGAGCTTCCTGAAGATCGGCGACCGCGCGGCGGGCGCGATCAAGAGCGGCGGCACCACGCGCCGCGCGGCCAAGATGGTCGTGGTCGACGCCGACCATCCGGATATCGAGACCTATATCGACTGGAAGGTGAAGGAGGAGCAGAAGGTCGCGGCGCTGGTCACCGGCTCCAAGATCAACCAGAAGCATCTCAAAGCCGTGCTGAAAGCCTGCGTGAACTGCGAAGGAAGCGGCGACGATTGCTTTGATCCCGAGAAGAACCCTGCCCTCCGCCGCGAAATCAAGCTCGCGCGCCGCGCGCTGGTCTCCGACAACGTCATCAAGCGGGTGATCCAGTTTGCCAAGCAGGGCTACAAAGACATCGACTTCCCGACCTACGACACCGACTGGGATTCGGAAGCCTACCTGACCGTCTCCGGCCAGAACTCCAACAACTCGGTCTCGCTGAAGGACGACTTTTTACGCGCGGTCGAGACCGACGGTGACTGGAATCTCATCGGCCGCACCAACAAGAAGGTGACGAAGACGCTGAAGGCCCGTGAGCTCTGGGAAAAGATCGGCCACGCCGCCTGGGCCTCGGCCGATCCCGGCCTGCACTTCAACACCACTATGAACGACTGGCACACCTGCAAGGCGTCCGGCGACATCCGCGCGTCGAATCCGTGCTCGGAATACATGTTCCTGGACGACACGGCGTGCAACCTCGCCTCCGCCAACCTCATCACGTTCTATTCGACCACCACAAAACGCTTCGACGTCGAATCATACGAGCATCTCTGCCGCCTGTGGACCATCGTGCTGGAAATCTCCGTCATGATGGCACAATTCCCGTCGCGGGCGATCGCCGAACTCTCCTACGAGTTCCGCACGCTGGGCCTCGGCTTTGCCAACATCGGCGGCCTCTTGATGACCATGGGGCTGCCTTACGACTCGAAGGAAGGCCGCGCGCTGTGCGGCGCGCTGACCGCGATCATGACCGGCGTCGCCTATGCCACCTCGGCCGAGATGGCCAAGGAACTCGGCCCCTTCCCCGGCTACAAGAAGAACGCCCAGCACATGCTGCGCGTGATCCGCAACCATCGCCGCGCGGCGCATGGCGAGAGCCGCGGCTATGAGGCGCTGGCGGTGAGCCCCGTGCCGCTCGATCACGCTTCGTGCCCGCAAGGAGACATCGTCACCCAAGCGAAAGCCGCCTGGGACCAGGCGCTGGAGCTCGGCGAGCTCAACGGCTACCGCAACGCGCAGACGACCGTGGTGGCGCCGACCGGCACCATCGGCCTCGTGATGGATTGCGACACCACCGGCATCGAGCCTGATTTCGCGCTGGTGAAATTCAAGAAGCTCGCCGGCGGCGGCTACTGGAAGATCATCAACCAGGCCGTCCCCGTGGCGCTGCGGACGCTCGGCTACAGCGAGGCTGATATTGCGGAGATCGAGGCCTACGCCGTCGGCCATGGCTCGCTCTCCAACGCCCCCGGCATCAACGTCACCACCCTGAAGGCCAAAGGTTTTACCGACGAAGCACTCGCGAAAGTCGAGAAGGCGCTGCCGATCGCGTTCGACATCAAGTTCGCGTTCAACAAGTGGACCTTTGGCGAAGACTTCTTGCGCGAGACGCTGAAGCTCGCGCCGGAAGCGATCGCGGCCCCCGGCTTCGACCTGCTCTCGGCGCTCGGCTTCACCAAGCGCGAGATCGAGGCGGCGAATGTGCACATCTGCGGCGCGATGACGGTGGAAGGCGCGCCGCATCTGAAGGCCGAGCACTATCCGGTGTTCGACTGCGCCAACCCCTGCGGCAAGATCGGCAAGCGCTACCTCTCGGTCGAGAGCCACATCCGCATGATGGCGGCGTCGCAGCCGTTCATCTCGGGTGCGATCTCCAAGACCATCAACATGCCGAACGACGCCACCGTCGAGGATTGCAAGCAGGCCTATTTGCTGTCCTGGAAGCTCGCGCTGAAGGCCAACGCGCTCTACCGCGACGGCTCGAAGCTGAGCCAGCCCTTGAACTCGCAGCTCATCAGCGACGAGGACGACGAGGACGACGGCATCGACACCTACTACGACAAGCCGATGGCGGCGCGCACCGCGCAGGTGTCGGAAAAGATCGTCGAAAAGCTGGTCGAGCGCATCGTCGTGATGCGCGAGCGCGAAAAAATGCCGGACCGACGCAAGGGCTACACCCAGAAGGCGGTGGTCGGCGGCCACAAGGTCTATCTCCGAACCGGCGAATATGACGACGGCCGCATCGGCGAAATCTTCATCGACATGCACAAGGAAGGCGCGGCACTGCGCTCCTTCATCAACAACTTCGCCATCGCAGTGTCGCTCGGCCTGCAATACGGCGTGCCGCTGGAGGAGTATGTCGACGCCTTCACCTTCACCCGCTTCGAGCCGGCCGGCCCCGTGCAGGGCAACGACTCGATCAAGTACGCGACCTCGATCCTCGACTATGTGTTCCGCGAACTCGCGGTCAGCTACATGTCGCGCTTCGATCTCGCCCATGTCGATCCGACCGAGTCGAATTTCGACGCGCTCGGCAAGGGCGTCGAGGAAGGCAAGGAGCCGCACGACGGCCACCAGGCCAACAAATATCTGTCCAAGGGCCTGACCCGCTCGCGCACGGATAATCTGGTGGTGATGCGCGGCGTCGACGTCGACGCCCGCGGTTCCGGCAACGTCACCGCGATCGGCGGCCACGGCCCCAGCGCCCGCCTCACCGACACCCTGGAAGGCGCCGTCGCGCTGAAGCAGGAAGCGGCCCACGACCTGTCGCCGACGGAACGGCTGGAAGCCGTGCAGTGGAGCAAGGCCGGCAGTGCCGCGGTGGCGGTCGCCCCCAGCAAGGCCGAACGCCGGGCGGAAGCCAAGGCCAAGGGCTACGAAGGCGAGATGTGCTCGGAGTGCGGCAACTTCACGCTGGTGCGGAACGGCACCTGCATGAAGTGCGATACGTGTGGCAGCACGACGGGGTGTTCGTAACCACCAGCGAACGAACTGGGACGATCTGGGAAGGCCGCTCTGTTGAGCGGCCTCGGACTGCTGACAAAGTCCTCGCCATTGGCGGGGACTTTTGATTCATTGGCGCATGCTCCGCAAACCGCTCCCTGAACAGACGGCGATCGAGATGGTCAGTCTCGATGGTCTGGTTCCGAAGGATCACCTGCTCCG
>CADEDX010000211.1:0-1362 GCA_902826195.1 uncultured Bradyrhizobium sp.
AGGGCGTCATCGCGCCCTCGGCCGGCTTTCGCGCCACGCTGTCGCTGGCGGGCCTGGCCGGCACCCTGCAGCGCGCATTCTCGCTGAAGGGCATCAAGGCCATCGCCTTGCAGATCAATTCGCCCGGTGGCTCGCCCGTGCAGTCGGCGCTGATTGCCGACCGCATCCGCGCACTCGCCAGCGAGAAGCATCTGCCGGTCTATGCCTTCATCGAAGATGTCGGCGCGTCCGGCGGCTATTGGCTGGCCTGCGCTGCCGATGAAATCTACGCCGACGCCAATTCCATCGTCGGCTCGATCGGCGTCATTTCGTCCAGCTTCGGTCTTGAGGATTTCATCGCCCGCCACGGCGTGCATCGGCGCGTCTACACGTCCGGCGAGCACAAGGGCATGCTCGATCCGTTCCTGCCGGAAAATCCCGACGACGTGGCGCGGCTGAAAGCGATGCAGGCGGAGATCCACGAAAATTTCAAAGCCGAAGTTCGGGCTCGTCGCGGCCGAAAGCTGAAAGGCGAGGAAAGCGAGCTGTTCACCGGCGCGTTCTGGACCGGCGCCAAGGCTAAAGAGCTGGGCCTGGTCGATGGGCTGGGCGATCTGCGCTCGATCATGCGCCTGCATTTCGGCCCGCGCGTCTCGCTGAAGCTGATCGGCGCACAACGCGGCTGGCTGCGTCGCCGCTTCATGCGCAACGCAGCGCCTGCCTTCGACATGGGCCAGGCATCGCCGATCGCCGCCTCGCTTGCCGATGGCGTGCTGGGCGCGATCGAGGAGCGTGCCTGGTGGGGACGCTACGGGCTTTAGTTCTTGCCCTTGCCTTTGTTTTTGCCGTCGCTCTTCTCGTCGTAACGGAAGCCCAGACGCAGCGACACCTGGTAGTGCGCGACCTTGCCGTTCTCGATATGGCCGCGCGTTTCCGTGACCTCGAACCAGTCGAGATTTTTCAGCGTCTGCGACGCGGCGCTGATGGCTTGCTGGATGGCATCTTCGATGCTCTTGGTCGAGCTGCCGACAATCTCGGTAATGGCATAGACGTTGCTCATGCTGCTTCCTTCATTTGTTCGCAGCATAACGGCGGGCGGGCCTCGATCGTTCCTGCTGGCCAACCGCCCCGTTGGCTTTCAGCTTGACCGTGGCGAAACGGGGCCTCTAATGGGGCCATGCTGAGCTTCGGCAAAATCCTGATGCTGGCCGGGGTCGTCCTGGTCGTGATGGTGGTTTGGCGCTGGTTGAAATCCCGCGACCGCGAGGACGCCCCGGCCAAGCCGCGGCAGGGGCGGGCCAGGCGCGAGACCCTGACGCAGGACATGGAGCCCTGTCCCTCCTGCGGCACCTTCATGGTCGCCGGGGCTGGCTCCTGCGGCGG
>CADEDX010000211.1:1462-10241 GCA_902826195.1 uncultured Bradyrhizobium sp.
AGCCCTGTCCCTCCTGCGGCACCTTCATGGTCGCCGGGGCTGGCTCCTGCGGCGGCCGGGAATGCCCGGCTACGGCCAAGCGCCGCTAAGCCCGCCAAGTCCCCCAATCGCCTTGACCGGGCAGGGGCCCGGCACCTATTTTGCCGCACCGCAAAAGCCCAAAAAATCGGCTGCCCTTAACCCGGTAGCCCGGTTTCAGGGCCCGCCCGAACCGGATCGTCCGCCCATGGCCGCCAGCCCCGCCAAAGCCCCCAGTTTTCAGGAACTGATCCTGCGCCTGCAGACCTATTGGGCGAAGCAGGGCTGCGTCATCCTGCAGCCCTACGACGTCGAGATGGGCGCCGGCACTTTCCACCCGGCCACCACCTTGCGGGCGCTGGGCGGCAAGCCGTGGAAGGCAGCCTATGTGCAGCCCTCGCGGCGGCCCAAGGACGGCCGCTATGGCGAGAACCCCAACCGGCTGCAGCACTATTACCAGTTCCAGGTGATCATGAAGCCGTCGCCGCCGAACTTGCAGGACCTGTACCTGAAGTCGCTGGCCGCGATCGGCATCGATTCCAGCATTCACGACATCCGCTTCGTCGAGGACGACTGGGAGAGCCCGACGCTCGGTGCGTGGGGGCTCGGCTGGGAGTGCTGGTGCGACGGCATGGAAGTCAGCCAGTTCACCTACTTCCAGCAGGTCGCGGGCGTCGAATGCGCGCCGGTCGCGGGCGAACTCACCTACGGGCTGGAGCGGCTTGCGATGTATGTGCAGGGCGTCGACCGCGTCTACGATCTCAATTTCAACGGCCGCGACGGCGCCGACAAGGTCACCTATGGCGACGTGTTCCTGCAGGCCGAGCAGGAATATTCAAGGCATAATTTCGAACACTCCGATTCCGACATGCTGTTCAAGCAATTCGTGATGGCGGAAGAGGCCTGCAAGAAATATCTCGATGCCGGCTGGAAGGATGGCAAGCGCGAGGCGCACCTGATGGCGCTGCCGGCCTATGACCAGTGCATCAAGGCCAGCCACGTCTTCAACCTGCTCGACGCCCGCGGCGTGATCTCGGTCACCGAAAGACAAAGCTACATCGGGCGCGTGCGCGAACTGGCAAAGGCCTGCGGTGATGCCTGGGTTCACACCGAAGCGGGCAGGGCGGTCTGATGCCTGATCTCCTGCTCGAACTGTTTTCCGAAGAAATCCCCGCGCGCATGCAGGCCAAGGCGGCGGACGATCTGCGCCGCATGGTCACCGACAAGCTCGTTGCCGAAGGCTTGGTCTACGAAGGCGCAAAAGCGTTCGCGACGCCGCGGCGGTTGGCGCTGACCGTGCACGGCATCCCGGCGCGGCAGCCCGATCTGAAGACCGAACGCCGCGGACCGAAAATGGGCGCGCCCGATGCGGCCGTGCAGGGATTCCTGAAGGCGACCGGCCTCCAATCGCTCGATGAAGCCAAGATTCAAAAAGACCCGAAGGGCGATTTCTACATCGCCCTGATCGAAAAGCCCGGCAGCGCCGCGATCGACGTGATCGCCGAGATCCTGCCGGTCATTATCCGCACCTTCCCCTGGCCGAAGTCGATGCGCTGGGGCGAGCGCTCGGCCAAGCCCGGCTCGCTGTCCTGGGTGCGGCCGCTGCATTCGATCATCGCGACTTTCGGCATCGAGACCGAAGAGCCGGATGTCGTGAAATTTTCCGTCGACGGCATCGAGGCCGGGCAGACCACCTACGGCCACCGCTTCATGGCGCCGGCCGCGATTTCCGTGCGGCGCTTCGAGGACTACGAAGCCAAGCTGAAGGCCGCAAAGGTCGTGCTCGATCTGCAGGCGCGCAAGGACATCATCCTGGCCGACGCCAAGGAACTGGCGTTCGCGCAGGGTTTTGAGCTGGTCGAGGATCAGGTGCTGCTGGACGAGGTCGCCGGCCTCGTCGAATGGCCGGTCGCGCTGATGGGCTCGTTCGATCAGGAGTACCTCACGATTCCGGACGAGGTGATCCGCGCCACCATTAGAAACAATCAAAAGTGTTTTGTGGTGCGCGATCCCAAGACCGGAAAGCTCGCCAACAAGTTCATCCTCACCGCCAATATCGAGGCGACCGATGGCGGCAAGGTAATCGTGGCCGGCAACGAGCGCGTGATCCGCGCCCGGCTGTCGGACGCAAAATTCTTCTATGAGACCGACCTGAAGACCAAGCTGGAAGCGCGCCTGCCGAAGTTCGAGCAGATCGTGTTCCACGAAAAGCTCGGCACGCAGGCGGAGCGCATCAAGCGCATCGAGCGGCTGGCGGCCGAGATCGCGCCACTGGTCGGCGCAGATGTCGAAAAGGCCAAACGCGCCGCGCATCTGGCGAAGGCCGATCTCGTCACCGAAGTCGTCGGCGAATTCCCCGAATTGCAGGGCCTGATGGGGAAGTATTACGCGCTGGCGCAGCGCGAGGACGCCTCCGTCGCCGCCGCGAGCGAGGAACATTACAAGCCGCAAGGACCCGCCGATCGGGTGCCGACCGATCCGGTGAGCGTCACGGTCGCCCTGGCCGACAAGATCGACACGCTGGTCGGCTTCTGGGCGATCGACGAGAAGCCGACGGGGAGCAAGGATCCCTATGCACTGCGCCGTGCGGCGCTGGGCGTCATCAGGCTGATCCTCGAGAATACGCTTCGGCTACCAATTCTGAACGTCGCAAAGTCAGCGATGGCTGGTCTGCCGGCAAAGGGCGACGCTCCGAAACTTCCGGCCGACCTTCTCGCGTTCTTCGCCGATCGTCTGAAAGTCCAGCTCCGCGACCAGGGCGCGCGTCACGATCTCGTGGATGCGGTGTTTTCGCTTGGCGGCCAGCATGATCTGCTGTTGGTTGTGCGTCGCGTCGAGGCGCTCGGCAAGTTCCTCGATACGGATGACGGCAAGAACCTGCTTGCAGGGGCCAAGCGGGCGAGTAACATCCTCTCGATCGAGGAGAAGAAGGACAAGCGCACGTTCGACGGCGCGCCGGATGCCGGGCTCTACAAGTTGCCGGAGGAAAAGGCGCTGGCTGTGGCGATCGATCAGGTGAAGCAGGAGGCGGCTGCCGCCGTACGACAAGAAGACTTCGCCACCGCGATGAGTGCGATGGCAAAGCTGCGTCCGGCGGTCGACGCGTTCTTCGACAAGGTCAAGGTCAATGACGATGAACCTAGCGTGCGCGAGAATCGACTAAAACTCCTGAACGAGATTCGCGCGGCGACCCGCGCGGTGGCGGATTTTTCGAAGATCGAAGGCTAGATCATGGACCCTCAGACGCTCGCCGCTTACGACCTGGATGCGGCGGCGTTCGCGAAGGATTGGCTCGGTCAGCCGTCGCCCATCGACCTGCAGGAAATCGTCGAACGGTTTTTTGTGCGGGGCGGCAATTCGGCTGATATCGGCTGCGGCTGTGGCCGCGAGGTCGCCTGGCTGCACGCGAACGGTTTTTCGGCTGTCGGATTCGATGCTTCCGAAGGCCTGCTCAGCGAAGCGCGCCGGCGCTACCCGTCGCTGAAATTCGCGCAGGCCGAACTGCCCGAACTCACGGGCGTCGGCACCTACGATAACGTGCTGTGCGAAACCGTGATCATGCATCTGGACCATAAGCAGATCGCGGCGTCGGTTCGCCGGCTGCTCGATATCGTCAAGCCGAGCGGCATTTTGTATCTGAGCTGGCGCGTCACCGAGGGCGCCGATGAACGCGACGCGCAGGGGCGGCTCTACGCCGCGTTCGATCCGGCGGAGGTGCTGGCGGAATTGAAGGGCACCACGGTGCTGCTCGACGAAGAGGCGCTCAGCGCTTCGTCGGGAAAGAAGATTCACCGGATGGTGGTGAAGAAGGCTGGGCTGGAAATCAGGGAATAAACAAAACCCCGCCCGGAGGGGACGCCGGGCGGGGTTTCTGTCCGGTCGTACTCGCGCACATCCGCTTGCGCGGTGCCCGGACCAATCGTTCAGGCTACTGAGGTCTTTTAATCGACCACCTGAACGATACGACGGGAACGCGGTTCGACCAGCACCGTCTGGCCGGTCACGACGGTGTAGCGATAGGGCGGGACGCCGGAGGTTAGCGGCACGTCATAATAGGTCACTCCGGTTTCCGGCAGCACGCCGCCGACCACGACGCGTTCGGAAATCGTGTAGTTCGGCACGCGCTCACGTACGATATATTCCCGGAACGCGGGCCGCTGGTCGGCAATGATGCCTTCATGTTCGCCCACAACGACCGTGCGGTCGCGGGCGGCGCCGGTCGTAATCACGGTCTGCGCCTGCGCCGCGATCGGGGCAGTCAGCGCGCCAGCGACTGCTGCAATGGCGAATAGTCTGTTCCGCATGTTGAACTCCTTCGCGAAAAGTAAGGGCCGGCGTCGCCAGCACGCACATGCACAGCCAATTCATCGCGCGCGGCATTGTTCCGAGAACGCGCTGCCCCATACGCGGCATTTCCGGGGAAATGTTGCGGAAGCTGGAACCCATGGAAAGGTGTGCGCGTCTATTCCGGAACCGCGCCAGCGGCTAAGTTGCCAGCCTCGATTCGATCCCTCACCAGTCGGAGTTCTCGATGACCATTACCGCTGCGCACATTTCCCCGATCGTTGCCCTGATCGCGGGAGTCCTGATTCTGATCATGCCGCGGTTTTTGAATTTCATCGTCGCTATCTACCTGATCGTGGTCGGGCTGGCGGGTCTCGGCGTGTTCAAGATGTTAAAGTTCTAGGGCGGGAAAGCGGGCTTTCGCGGCTTGCGCGGAACCCCCCAAAATGGTGTAAGGCGCGCAATCTTCTCACCTTTTTCAGATAGCTGGAATCCATGGCCAAAGCCGTCGCGAAGTCCAAGAAGGCTGCAGCGAAAGCCGCAGTGAAATCTGCAGCGAAATCAAAGTCATCGGCCCGGCCCAAGGCCGTTGCCGCGGCCCCTTCCGCCCGCAAGGCGCTGAAGAAGGCCCCGGCGAAGCCGGTCGTCAGGTCGGTCCCCAAGCCCGCGGCCAAAAAGGCCGCGGTCCGCCAGCCGGAGGTCGAGACGGTAAAGGCCGGAAAGTGGGTCTATACGTTCGGCGACGGCAAGGCCGAGGGCAAAGCGGGGCTGCGCGATCTCCTGGGCGGCAAGGGCGCCAACCTGGCCGAAATGGCCAATCTGGGCCTGCCGGTGCCTCCCGGCTTCACGATCCCGACCTCGGTCTGCACATACTTCTATGCGCATGAGAAAACCTACCCCGCCGCGCTGAAGGCGCAGGTCGAGAAGGCGCTCGACTATGTCGGCAAGCTGACCGGCAAGGCGTTCGGCGATTCCAAGAATCCGCTGCTGGTCTCGGTCCGCTCCGGCGGCCGCGCCTCGATGCCGGGCATGATGGACACCGTGCTCAATCTCGGCCTCAACGATAAAACCGTCGAAGCGCTCGCCGAGCTCTCCGGCGACCGCCGTTTCGCCTATGACAGCTATCGCCGCTTCATCACGATGTATTCGGACGTGGTGCTCGGCTTCGAGCATCATCATTTCGAAGACATCCTCGACACGTTCAAGGACGGGCAGGGCTATACGCTCGACACCGATCTTACCGGCGACGACTGGGTCGAACTGGTCGGCAAGTACAAGGAAGCGGTGGCGCGCGAAACCGGCAACGACTTTCCGCAGGATCCGCACGAGCAGTTGTGGGGCGCGATCGGCGCGGTGTTCTCGTCCTGGATGAACGCGCGCGCGGTGACCTATCGCCGCCTGCACGACATCCCGGAATCCTGGGGCACTGCCGTCAACATCCAGGCGATGGTGTTCGGCAACATGGGCGAGACCTCGGCGACCGGCGTCGCCTTCACGCGCAATCCATCGACCGGCGAGAGCAAGCTCTACGGCGAATTCCTGATCAACGCGCAGGGCGAGGACGTGGTGGCGGGGATCCGCACGCCGCAGGACATCACCGAGGAAGCGCGCAAGGAATCCGGCTCCGACAAGGCCTCGATGGAAAGCGCGATGCCCGAGGCATTCAACGAGCTGACGCGCATCTATACGATGCTCGAAAAACACTACCGCGACATGCAGGACATGGAGTTCACGGTCGAGCAGGGCAAGCTTTGGATGCTGCAGACCCGCGGCGGCAAGCGCACGGCGAAAGCCGCGCTGCGCATCGCCGTCGAACTCGCCAACGAAGGCCTGATCTCCAAGAAGGACGCGGTGATGCGGATCGATCCGGCGTCGCTGGATCAATTGCTGCATCCGACCATCGATCCCGCCGCCAAGCGCGACGTGATCGCGACCGGCCTTCCGGCCTCGCCGGGTGCGGCATCGGGCGAGATCGTGTTCTCGTCGGATGAAGCCGCCAAGCTGCAGGCCGACGGACGTAACGTCATCCTGGTTCGGATCGAAACCAGCCCGGAAGACATCCATGGCATGCATGCTGCCGAAGGCATCTTGACCACCCGCGGCGGCATGACCTCGCACGCCGCCGTGGTGGCGCGCGGCATGGGCAAGCCCTGCGTCTCCGGCTGCGGCGCCATTCGCGTCGATTACGGCCGCGGCACCATGAGCATCGGTTCGCGTACCTTCAAGACCGGCGACGTCATCACCATCGACGGCTCGCTCGGCCAGGTGCTGGCCGGCCGGATGCCGATGATCGAGCCTAAACTCTCAGGCGAGTTCGGCACGCTGATGGGCTGGGCTGACGAGGTCCGCAAGCTCGGCGTCCGCGTCAACGGCGATACGCCCGACGATGCCCGCACCGCGGTCAAGTTCGGCGCCGAAGGCATCGGGCTGTGCCGCACCGAGCACATGTTCTTCGAGGAAACCCGCATCCGCACCGTGCGCGAGATGATCCTTTCCGAGGACGAACAGTCGCGCCGCGCGGCGCTGTCAAAACTTCTGCCGATGCAGCGCGCCGATTTCGTCGAGCTGTTCGAGATCATGAAGGGCCTGCCGGTCACGATCCGACTGCTCGATCCGCCGCTGCACGAGTTCCTGCCGCACACCCAGGCCGAGATCGAGGAAGTCGCGCGCGCGATGAACACCGATCCGCGCAAGCTCGCCGATCGCGCCCGCGATCTCGCCGAGTTCAACCCGATGCTCGGCTTCCGCGGCTGCCGGCTCGCGATATCCTATCCCGAAATCGCCGAAATGCAGGCGCGCGCGATCTTCGAGGCGGCGGTCGAAGCCGAGAAGCGCACCGGCAAGGCCGTCGGCCTCGAAGTGATGGTGCCGCTGATTGCGACCAAGGCCGAGTTCGACTTGGTGAAGGCGCGCATCGACGCCACCGCGCAGTCGGTGATGAAGGAGACCGGCAAGAAGCTGGCCTATCAGGTCGGCACCATGATCGAGCTGCCGCGCGCCTGCCTGATGGCGGGCGACATCGCAGAGACCGCCGAGTTCTTCTCGTTCGGCACCAACGACCTGACGCAGACGACCTACGGCATCAGTCGCGACGATGCGGCGAGTTTCCTCGGCACCTATGTCAGCAAGGGGATTCTCGAGATCGACCCGTTCATTTCGGTCGACCGCGACGGCGTCGGCGAACTGGTCAAGATCGGCGTCGAGCGCGGCCGCAAGACGCGGCCCAATCTCAAGGTCGGCATTTGCGGCGAGCATGGGGGCGATCCTGCGTCGGTGGCGTTCTGCCACGAGATCGGGCTCGACTATGTCTCTTGCTCGCCCTATCGCGTGCCGATCGCGCGTCTCGCCGCGGCGCAGGCCGCGCTCGGCAAGAAGGTTGCGAGCCAGGCGTAGGCGCTCGAGCGCTCGCTATCGACGAATACGACGTAATGCCCGGGCTTGCCCCGGGCATTTTCATTTCGCGACCGCGAGAACGAAAACGTAGATTGCCGGGACAGGACGTCTACTCGGCCGATCGCACAATCGCGGTTCCATGGTCCGACGACCAGATATTCTTCACCATTTTCGTTGACGGGATATTTACCACTTTCATCGTGCGCCTGTTTACCAAGATTTCCGATGCGATCCGCGCCAACAGCGCGACGTCTTGCGTGTAACACGCAGGCCACGCCGATTAACTCCCCGGCAACCTAAATTCGATACCAACAAAAAAGATCGAATTGCACGGATGTACTGAGGTTCGATCGTGTAAGCGTTGCGTGAGCGTATAATGTCAGTGTTGCGTAACCAGCTGAAGGGTGCGCGGTTCGCACCCTTCAGCATCGGTCTTTGTATCTTCGCATTGATGCCGACCGAGATCGGATATCAGGATATCGCTTCGCTGCTGGCGCGCCAGCCCGGCGTCGCCGAGCGCTGGCACAAGCGGGTTTTCGCCACGGCCGGCACCATCCAGGTCGCCACCTTCTCGTTCGGCCGCCCGATCGGCACGTTCTCGCCGCAAACCGCGACCTACCGTCTCACCAGTCTCGACAATCAGGGCATCGACGTCACGGGATCGGTGACGCGCAATCCGCTGATCGCCACGCCGCCGCGTTATCACGCTGCAGATTTTCCCAAGGTTGACCGCACATTGAAGGGCGATCGCCTGGTCGTGCCGCCGCCGTCGACGGAAACCGCTGTTCCCACCGAACGCCCGCCGACGACCGAGGATCCCGCGACTTCGAATGGGTCGGTCAAGGGCGCCAAGACCGCCGAGCAGGCGCCTTCCGGCGAGCGTGCGCCGCTCGATCCGGAATTGCAGGCCGCGCTAAGCGCGCCTCCGCTGATGCACTTCGATTCCTCATTGCCGCTCGAAGCCAGGCCGCAGGAGGTTCCCAAGACCACACCCGAGACGCGCGAGGCCTCCGACACGCCTGCGCCGCGACGCGACGGCTTGTCCTTCAAGACCTCGACTTTGTTTTTTGGATCGTCACTCGGC
>CADEDX010000212.1 GCA_902826195.1 uncultured Bradyrhizobium sp.
TTTCCAGTCGATCGAGGCGCGTGCCGCTTCCACCGCATAGCCCTTGCCGCGACAGGCGCGTTTGATGCCCCAGCCGACCTCAAAGCCCGGCCATCCCGGCGGACACCATGGGCCGACGCGGCCGACATAATGGCCGCTCGACTTCTCCTCGACGGCGAACATGCCAAAGCCGTGCAGTGCCCAATGCCCCGCGATCACCGCGGCGTTGCGCCAGCCGCCGATCTCGGTGGTGATGGCGACGCCGTCCGCCGTGATGTAGCGCGCGGTGCCGGCATCAGACAGCATCGCGGTATTGGCGGCAATATCGCTCGCGCGCCACGGCCGCAAGATCAGGCGCGCGGTCTCGATGACGGGACCGTCGACCTTAAGGAGCTTTGCGCCGGGCTTGAGCGGAGGGATCATCGGCTTCCTGCCTTTGTCGGTTCCCATGTGCTTACCGTCGTCACTGCGAGGAGCGCAAGCGACGAAGCAATCCATTTCTCGGCAAGCCACGCTGTGGATTGCTTCGCTTCGCTCGCAATGACGCTGGGAGGTCATAGCCGTAGTCCATCCCGCCGTTTCTGCTATGATCGCCGCAAACGTCAAGGAGTCTATTATGAGCTGGCAACCTTCCAACGATCCCGTGCTCGGCGATGCCAAGACCTGCGATGCACTCGACCTCATCATCGTGCCGCGCACCCGCGATCTCGGCGACGGCTTTGCCGTGCGCCGCGCGCTGCCGCATGGCAAGCGGCAGATGGTCGGGCCTTTCATCTTCTTCGATCATTTCGGCCCGGTGCAGTTCATGGCCGGCAAGGGCATGGACGTGCGGCCGCATCCGCATATTGGCCTTGCCACCGTCACCTATCTGTTCGACGGCTCGATCATGCACCGTGACAGCGAGGGCAACATCCAGGAGATCCAGCCCGGCGCGATGAACCTGATGACGGCGGGGCGCGGCATCGCACATTCCGAACGCACGCCCGACGTGCAGCGCCGCGATGGCCAGAAAATGCTGGGGCTGCAGAGCTGGATTGCGCTGCCGGCCGGATCGGAAGAGATCGCGCCGTCGTTCCAGCACTACGCCGCCGATGCGCTGCCGACCATCAAGGAAAGCGGGTTTACCGCGCGCATCATCGCGGGCAGCGGTTTTGGGGTGACATCGCCGGTCAGCATGGTGTCGCCATGGTTCTATACTGAAGTAACGGCTCAGGCCGGCGTCAGCGTGCCGCTTGACCCGGCTCATGAGGAGCGCGCGATCTACCTGGTCGACGGCGAGGTCGAGATTGCGAATGAACGTCACGAGGGACCGAGCCTGCTGATCTTCCGGCCGGGCGACCGCATCACCGTGAAGACGATCAAGCCGACGCGCATGATGTTTCTGGGCGGCGACGCGCTGGAGGGACCGCGGCACATCTGGTGGAATTTCGCCTCCTCCAGCAAGGAGCGGATCGAGCAAGCCAAACAGGACTGGAAAACCGGCCGTTTTGCCGCCGTTCCGCAGGAACACGAGTTCATTCCGCTGCCGGAGTGAGCTATTGCTGCGCTTTCTCGTTTGCACGCTGAAGTCGGCGTGCCGCTTCGAAAGTCTGACCTGATGAATGCGATGCTCGCCAGCGATCTGCCCCTGCCACGGATCGGCCGCGGCAAGGTGCGCGATATCTATGCCGTCGGCGACGACCGCGTGCTGCTGCTGACCACCGACCGCATCAGCGCGTTCGACGTCGTGATGGCCGAGACCATCCCGATGAAGGGCGCGGTGCTGACCCAGATCAGCGCGTGGTGGTTTCGCCAGCTCGAAGGCGTGGGGCCGCATCACATGATCAGCGCCGATGCCGACGAGATCATTCGCGAGGTGCCCGCACTGAAAGATCATCGCGTCGACATTCTCGGCCGCGCGATGCTGTGCCGGCGCACCACCGTCTTCCCGGTCGAATGCGTGATCCGCGGATATATTTCAGGCTCGGCCTGGAAGGAATACGCCGCCTTCGGCACGCTCGCCGGCGAGAAGCTGAAGGACGATCTGACCGAAAGCGAGAAGCTCGACGCGCCGATCTTCAGCCCGGCGACCAAGGCCGAGACCGGTCACGACGAGAACATCACGGTCGCCCGCGTGCGCGAGATTCTGGGCAGCGACGTCGCCGAAAAACTCGAGAGCATGGCGCGCACGGTCTATCAATTCGGCGAGCGGATTGCCCGCCACCAGGGCATCATCATCGCTGACACCAAGTTCGAGTTCGGCCGCGCGGCCGACGGCCGCATCATCCTGATCGACGAGGTGATGACGCCGGACAGTTCGCGGTTCTGGGCCGCGGATGTCTACAAGCCCGGCCGACCGCAACCCTCCTTCGACAAGCAGCCGCTGCGCGATTATCTCGACGCCGAGCGAACGGCCGGCCGCTGGAACGGCGACGCCCCACCGCCGCCATTGCCCGACAGCGTGGTCGATGCGACCAGCAAGCGCTATCTCGAAGCGTACCGGCGGGTGACGGGGAATGAGTTGACGATCTAACGCGGTCATTGCGGGAACGATCGCCTCCTCCACGTCATTGCGAGCGAAGCGAAGCAATCCATGGAGCGGTAAGCGGAGGCCTGGATTGCTTCGCTGCGCTCGCAATGACGGGCGGGTACAGGATTGCCCCGCTCGCCCATCCGGTGCGAAGCTCTCTCCATAACAAATTCGAGGGAGCGCCTGCCATGTCCGAGCCGAATTCCGTCCTCGTCGAACGCGATGGACCCGTCACCATCGTTTCCATCAACCGCACGCATTGCCGCAACGCCGTCGACGGCGCTACCGCGCGAAAACTCTATGACGCGTTTCTTGCCTTCGATGCCGACGAGGCCGCCTCCGTTGCCGTGTTCACCGGCACCGGCGGCACCTTCTGCGCGGGCGCCGATTTGAAGGCGGTGGCGGCGGGGGATCCGAACAAAAAGCGCGAGCTGGGCGGCCACGATTCGATTGCGCCGATGGGGCCGAGCCGGCTGCGGCTGTCGAAGCCGGTCATCGCGGCGGTCGAGGGTTATGCGGTGGCCGGCGGCATGGAGTTGGCGCTGTGGGCGGATATGCGCGTGGTCGCCGACGACGCCACCTTCGGAATCTTCTGCCGGCGCTTCGGCGTGCCGCTGATCGATCTCGGCACCATCCGCCTGCCGCGGCTGATCGGCCATTCGCAGGCGATCGATCTGATCCTCACCGGGCGGCCGGTTGGCGCGCACGAAGCGTTGCGCATGGGGCTCGCTAACCGCGTCGTCGGCTGCGGCGAGGCTTGCGCGCAGGCGATCGCGCTGGCGCGGGAGATCGCGCGCTTCCCGCAACAATGCCTGCGCGCCGATCGCCTGTCGGCGCTGCGGCAATGGGACCTTTCCGAGGAAGAGGCGATCGCCAATGAAATGCGTGGCGGGTTGGAGGTTATCGCGTCAGGCGAAACGCTCTCGGGCGCGACGCGGTTTGCTTCCGGCGTCGGGCGTCACGGAGCGTTTGCAAGCGACGCCAGCGACTGAAGCGAGTTGTCGTCCCGGCGAATCCGGGACCCATACTGCGTTGTGCTCTCGGTTGAAACGCGATGGCCGACGCCGTGCAAAACAATTGCCGCCGCGGCGTATGGGTCCCCGCGTTCGCGGGGACGACAACAGAGTGTAATGGCTATATCCCTGCCATCATCACGTATTTGATCTCGACATATTCTTCCATGCCGTGATGCGAGCCTTCGCGGCCGAGGCCAGACTCCTTCACGCCGCCGAACGGCGCGACCTCCGTCGTGATCAATCCGGTGTTGACGCCGACCATGCCCGATTCCAGCGCTTCGGCTACGCGCCAGACGCGGCCGAGATCACGGGAATAGAAGTAGGATGCGAGGCCGAACGGCGAGTTGTTGCACATCGCAATCACCTCGGCCTCGTCCTTGAAGCGGAACACCGGCGCCAGGGGACCAAAGGTTTCTTCATGCGCAACGAGTGCGTCCGGCTTCACGTTCGAAAGCACCGTCGGCTCGAAGAAGCTGCCGCC
Organism: uncultured Bradyrhizobium sp.; assembly: GCA_902826195.1. Lineage (GTDB taxonomy): Bacteria > Pseudomonadota > Alphaproteobacteria > Rhizobiales > Xanthobacteraceae > Bradyrhizobium. Next base: position 3,986 of record CADEDX010000212.1, read on the forward strand.
GAGCGCATGGCGCTTGCCGCCGGTGACGATTTTCGCCCCGCCCTTCACGGCGTCGGCAATGTGCTTCTCGACCTTGTCGACCGCTTCCATGTTGATCAGCGGGCCCTGCACCACGCCCGCTTCGGTGCCGTCGCCGATCTTCATCGCTGCGACCTTCTTCGAAAGTTTTTCAACGAACTGGTCGTAGATCTTGTCCTGGGCATAGAGACGGTTGGCGCAGACGCAGGTCTGGCCCATGTTGCGATACTTCGAGACGATGGCGCCTTCGACCGCCGCATCGATATCGGCGTCGTCGAACACCACGAACGGCGCGTTGCCGCCGAGTTCGAGACCGAGCTTCTTCACGCCGACGGCGGCCTGCTGATAGAGGATTTTTCCGACTTCGGTCGAGCCGGTGAAACCGACGAAGCGCACGGCGGGATGTTCGCACAGCACCTTGCCGATCGCGGACGAATTGCCGGTGAGAATATTGAACACGCCCTTCGGCACGCCGGCCTTCTCAGCCAGCGCGACCAGCGCCAGCGCGGTCAGCGGCGTTTCATTGGCGGGCTTGAGCACGACGGTGCAGCCCGCGGCGAGCGCCGGAGAGACTTTGCGGGTGATCATCGAGCATGGGAAATTCCACGGCGTGATGGCGCCGCAGACGCCGATCGGCTGCTTGATCGCGAGCAGCCGCGCATCGGGCCGCTGCGTCGGGATGGTCTCGCCATAGACGCGGCGGGCTTCCTCGGCGAAAAATTCCACATAGGCGCCACCGATATCGACCTCGCCGAGCGCTTCAGCCAGCGGCTTGCCCTGCTCGGAGGTCAGGATCAGCGCGAGGTCCTCGCGGTTGGCGATGATGAGGTCGAACCATTTGCGCAGGATGTTGGAGCGCTGCTTTGCGGTCAGCTTGGCCCAGGCCGGGAATGCGCGCTCGGCGGCCTCGACGGCCTGCGTCGCTTCGCCCGTGCCGAACGCCGGTACCTTTGCCAGTTCCACGCCGTTGACCGGATTGGTGACGGGGCGTGACGGCGTGCCGACCCAGGCGCCGTCGATATAGCAGCGGTCGCGCAGCAGCGACGGATCCTTCAGGCGGTCATGCAGCGTCGGGGCGGAAGCTGAAGCGCGAGCGGCGACGGGCGGGTTCATGGCGTACTCCTCGGATTTTCTGGGGTGTTGGTCCGAGTATAGGCCGAAATCGTCGGCAATGCACCGGCGGCGGACGCGGGTCTGCTTCAAGCTATGTTGAGGGCAATGGCTCCGTCGTCATTCCGGGGCGCGCCACTTGGCGCGAACCCGGAATGACAGCGGAACCGATCAGGCTGCGCCGCTCATATAGGTTTCGCGGCGGCCGATCATGCGCTGGGCGGCGGCCTTGGCGTCGGCTTTCGAAGAGGTGGCGCAGGTGCGGTACTCTAGATCGGGCGTCTTGGCGCTGTCGCGGCGGCCGAACCAGGATTTTGGGCCGACGGAAAGTTGCGCCAGCGCCTGCGCCACGTTGTCCACCGCCTCGAAGCAATACAGCGCGCCGGTTCCGGCGATGCGGACTTCATAGATTCCGGGGGTAATCGGCGCCTCGATGTTTTCGCCACGTCCATGGCGGGGATATCGCTTCCATTCACTCCAGGTCGAAATCATTGCCTGAGCCTCGCCACGTTAAAAAAATGGCTATTTCTGGTTAATGGGTCCAGCCAACGCGCAACGTTTCTGCTGGGATCTGAACGCTTTACTGAAAAAATACGGCCGCGGGAATCATGGCGAAATCACGATATCGTGGATGGTTAAGCCGGTCACGGGTCGAGACGGTATCCGCCGGCAATTGTGGAGGGGTGTTGCAGTTTTGTGCCGCCGCCCTCGCCGCGACAATCTGCCCGCCCGTCTTGCGCATCACGAGCGCGCGACATTGACCGCCACCCGCGGGTGCCGCTTGCCGGACGGCAGAAGCGGGAGGAAGATCGCGCCACTCTATAAAAATCAAAACGGGAGGTGACCCATGCAGAGCAAGGCCCAGATCGATCAGAGTCTGCTTACCAGGTGCGAGGCGAAGGATATCCCCGGCGTGGTCGCGATGGCGGCGACCGGAAGCGAAGTGATTTACCAGGGCGCGTTCGGCAAGCGCGATCTCGGCAAGGACGATCCGATGACCACCGACAGCGTGTTCTGGATCGCCTCCATGACCAAGGCGATCACCTGCGCCGCCGGCATGCAGCTGGTCGAGCAAGGCAAGCTCGCGCTGGACGAACCGATCGGAAAGTTGCTGCCCGATCTCGCGTCACCGCAGGTGCTGGAAGGGTTTGATGCGAGCGGCGAACCAAAACTGCGGCCGGCGAAAAAGCCGATCACGCTGCGCCAGCTCATGACGCACACCGCCGGCTTTGCCTACGACATGTGGAACGGCGACATCGGGAAATTTTTGGAGAAGACCGGCACGCCTGGCATCATCTCCTGCCAGAACGCCGCGCTGAAGACGCCTGTTATGACCGATCCCGGCACGCGCTGGGAATACGGCACCAATATCGATTTCGTCGGCAAGGCGGTGGAGGCGGTGAGCGGCAAGAAGCTCGATGCGTATCTGCGCGACAATCTTTTCACGCCGCTCGGCATGAACGACACCGGCTTCAAGATCACGGACGAGATGCGCAAGCGGCTGGTCGGCATGCATGCGCGTGGGCCGGACGGTGCGCTGGCGCCGATGCCGTTCGAACTCGAACAGGCGCCGGAGTTTCATATGGGCGGCGGCGGCCTTTACGGCACGGCGGCGGACTACATCAAGTTCACCCAGATGATCCTGAACAAGGGCCGCGGCAACGGCAACCAGGTGCTGAAGCCGGAGACGGTGGCGCTGATGGGCCAGAACAGCATCGGCGATCTCACCATGGGCAAGATGACCACGGTGCTGCCGGCCTACACCAACGATGTCGATCTCTATCCTGATATCGTCAAGAAGTGGGGCCTCAGCTTCATGATCAACACCGCCAAGACGCCGGAAGGCCGCAGCGCCGGCAGCCTCGCCTGGGCCGGCCTCGCCAACACCTATTTCTGGATCGACCCCGCGCGCAACGTCAGCGGCGTCATCCTGATGCAGCTGTTGCCGTTCGCGGATGGCAAGGCGCTGGAGACGTTTGCGGGGTTCGAGCGCGGGGTCTATGCCGGGCTCGATGCGGGCAGCGGGCAACGCGCGGCGTGAAGCGCAGCGAGGGCGGCGCGTTGTCGCGTGTGGCGCTGCCCTCGCCCCACCCACACCGGTCGTCCTCCGCGCAGCCGGGGGACCCAGTATTCCAGAGACAACTGAGCCGAGAAGCCGCAGCTTACTGGGTCCCCCGCCTGCGCGGGGGACGACAACCGCGTATGACTTCGCGATCCTCGAGGCATCAACGCCTCTAAACTTCCAACCCGTTCTGACCGGCCAGATCCTTCAGCGATACCTGCGGCCTCGCGCCGATGTGCTGGATCACTTCCGCCGCCGCCAGCGCGCCCAGCCGGCCGCACATCTCGTGGCTGGCTTCGCGCACCAGCCCGAACAGGAATCCGGCGGCGAACAGATCGCCGGCACCTGTCGTGTCGACCAGCTTCTCGATCGGGAACGCCGGCGCCGATGTGACGCGATCTTTCGCGGCCACCACACAGCCCTTCTCGCTGCGGGTAACGATTCCAAGTTTTGTATCCGCGCGCAGCTGCTTCAGCGCGCCGTCGAAATCCGAGGTCTGGTACAGCGAATGCAGTTCGGCCTCGTTGGCGAACACGAGGTCCACCGTGCCCTTGCGCATCAGGTCGAGAAATTCATCCCTATAACGATCGACGCAGAACGAATCCGACAGCGTCAGCGCCACCTGGCGGCCGGCCTTGTGCGCAATGGTGGCGGCCTTGACGAAGGCTTCCTTGGCGTTCGCAGGGTCCCACAGATAGCCTTCGAGGTAGACGATGCGGGCGGCGGCGATCTGGCCTTCGTCGATATCGGCGGGCGACAGATCCTGCGCGGCGCCGAGATAGGTGTTCATGGTGCGCTCGCCGTCCGGCGTCACCAAAATGTAGGAGCAGCCGGTGGCGGGGCCGGCTTCGGCCGCCCTGGTCTCGAAGGCGACGCCGGCGGCGCGGATGTCGTGGGTATAGAGCGTGCCGATCTGGTCGGACTTGACCTTGCCGATGAAGGCGGCGCGGGCGCCGAAACCGGCGACGCCGACGATGGTGTTGGCCCCGGAACCACCGCTCATTTCAGTGGCCGGGCCCATATCCTTGTAGATGGCGGCGGCGCGGGCCTCGTCGATCAGCGCCATGCCGCCCTTGGTCATGCCGTGGTCGGCCAGGAATTTCTCGTCGGTCTGCACCAGCACGTCGAAGATCGCATTGCCGATCCCGAGAACGTCGTATTTTGCGTCGGTCATGTGAGGCGTCCTGTTGGCAGGGTGGCAATAAAAAGCCGGGCGCGGCTGAGAAGGCTGCGGCCTATCACGAGAGGGGCGGCGCCAGCAAGGCTACCAACTTGCCGTCATGGCCGGGCTTGTCCCGGCCATCCACGTCTTGCTTGCGGCGCGCACCGTAAAGACGTGGATGCCCGGGACAAGGCCGGGCATGACGGGTTATGGACTGCTATACAGCCGCTGCATGATCCGCGCTTTCCTCACCGTCTCGACCGGCACGCTGGCCTCGCGCCTGCTCGGCTTTGTGCGCGATTCGGCGCTGGCCGCGCTGCTCGGCGCGGGGCCGGTGGCGGATGCGTTCCTGGCGGCGTTTCAGTTGGTCAATGTCGTCAGACGGCTGTTGACCGAGGGCGGGCTGAACGCCGCGCTGGTGCCGGCGTGGCTGCGCGTGCGCGAGAGCGAGGGGACGATCGCGGCCGCGGCGTTCGCGGGGCGTGTGCTCGGCACCATTACGCTGGCGCTGATCGCGGCCACGGCGCTGCTCGCGCTGCTGATACCGCTGGTGATAGCGGCACTCGCGCCGGGATTTGCCGGGCGCGAGACGCTGCAGCTTGCCACCGACAATGCGCGGCTGATGCTGCCCTACCTGGCCTTCGCCGGGCCGGTGACCGTGATGATGGCGCTGTTGAACGCGCAAGGGCGCTTTGCGCTGACCGCGTTCTCGCCGCTGTTGTTCAACATCGCGCTGATCGCCGTGATGGCCGCGCTGATGATGTTTCCGCAAAGCGCCGCCCGCGCCGCGCAAATCGTTGCTGCTACCGTTGGCATTGCCGGGCTGCTGCAGCTCGCCATTCTGGCGCTACGCCGTGGCAAGCGCATTGCAACGCCGTTGCGCGTTTCGTTCGACCGGGAAATCCGCGGCTTTCTCGCCAAGGCCGCGCCCGGCATGATGGCGTCGAGCGCGCCGCAGTTGCTGATGGTCGCCGGCGCAATCATCGCTTCATCCTCGCCATCCGCGGTGTCGTGGCTCTATTTCGCGGGCCGGCTGGTCGAACTGCCGCTCGGCATCGTCGGCGTCGCCATGGGCACGGTGCTGACTCCGGAGCTGACGCGCGCGGTGCGCGGTGAGGATCGCGCGGCCATCGCACAAGCGGAATCCCGCGGGCTGGAGCTTGCGGTGGGATTGGCGTTGCCGGCGACGCTCGGGCTGATCGTGCTGGCTGAACCGATCGTGCGGCTGTTGTTCGAGCACGGCGCCTTCACCGCAGACGACGCAAAAGCCACCGCCCGCGCGCTGATGTGGCTGGCACTGGCGCTGCCGGCGCATGTGCTGGTGAAGGCGCTGTCGCCGGCGTTTTTCGCGCGCGAGGACACGATGGCGCCGTTGCTATCGGCGCTGAAGGGTGTTGTGCTCACGGTGGCTTTGGCCTTCCTGCTCGGCCGCTGGTATGGCGCCGACGGTATCGCTGCCGCAATCGCGCTCGGCGCGTGGAGCATGGCGTTCAGCCTGATCCGTCGCGGTGCTGCGACCTTCGGCTTCTCGATCGACACCGAAGCGCGGCGGCGGCTGCCGCGCATCGCGCTGTCCGCGCTTGCGATGGGTGCGTTGCTGTGGCTCGGCGCGCGGTCATTGCCCGCCCTCACCGCAGGCGCGCACGGCCTCGCGCAGGCCGTTCTGCTGCTGGCGGTGATCGCGGCGGGAATTGCGACTTACGGCCTGCTTTTGAAGCTTTTGGGCGTTGTGGGCTGGCGCGAAACGGTTAACGCGATCAGGTCATCAAAGCGCTAGCGGCTTGCGCCAACAGCCCCTGCGTGGCAAACGACTGCGCGAAACAGGCATCTTCTGGGAAGCTGACCATGGCTTTTGTCGAAAAGGTTTTTTCCGGCGTCCAGCCGACCGGTAATCTGCA
>CADEDX010000213.1 GCA_902826195.1 uncultured Bradyrhizobium sp.
TCTTCATCGCAACCTCTTTTGCTTGAGTGTTGCGAGGACCGATTGAATCCGCCCTGGATCGCCCGGTCAAGCTGGGCGACGACAGCGCAGTGCGGGCGAATTAGGGCCCTTACCCGCCCATTGTTGCGACCAGCGCGTCGGAGATCTCGAAATTAGCATAGACGTTCTGCACGTCGTCGTGCTCGTTCAAGAGATCCATCAGCTTCAAGAGCTTCTCGCCGGTCTCGTCGTCGACCGAAACCGTGTTCTGCGGCTTCCAGGTCAGCGCCGCCTTGCGGGCTTCGCCGAACTTCGCTTCCAGCGCCTTGGCGACCTCGCGAAAGGTTTCCTGCGAGGCGTAGATCTCGTGGCCGCTCTCGCTCGATATCACGTCGTCGGCGCCGGCTTCGATCGCGGCATCGAGCATCGCGTCGTCGGAGGCTTTGCTGGCGTCATATTCGATGATGCCGGTGCGGTCGAACATGAAGGCGACCGAGCCGGTTTCGCCGAGATTGCCGCCGGACTTGGTGAAGAAGGAGCGGATGTCGGAGGCCGCGCGGTTGCGGTTATCGGTCAGCGCCTCGACGATCACGGCGACGCCGCCGGGGCCATAGCCCTCGTAGCGGATTTCGTCGTAGCTCTCGCTGTCGCCGCCGGTCGCCTTCTTGATGGCGCGCTCGATATTATCCTTCGGCATGTTCTCCTGGCGCGCCGCGATCACGGCCGCGCGCAGCCGCGGATTCATCGCGGGATCCGGGGTTCCGAGCTTGGCCGCCACCGTGATTTCCCGCGCCAGCTTGCCGAACAGCTTCGACTTCTGGGCATCCTGCTTGCCCTTGCGATGCATGATGTTCTTGAATTGGGAATGGCCGGCCATGCAGGGCTCTCTTGGATTCGTCCGAAGGGAATGTGGGGTGAAAGCGCGGCCTTATAGGCCGGCAATCGGGCAAAATCAAAGATTTGGGACGGATTCGGCGACTAAAGTAGGGCCCGCCCACCGGAATATCAGCCAGTTGTTAACCATGATTTCATGCTCGGATGAGAGGATTTTCCACCGAACTTCAACTTTTCCGAGATGTCATGGCCTTCGGTTTTTTTAAAAGGCGGGTGCCGGAACCGGCGATGCCTGTCGCCCAGCCCAAGGCTCGGCCGGTTGCCGATTCGGCGGAAACCGCCTCTGCCGACGGCGATTCGGCCAAGGCCATCCTTGAACTCCTGGAACTTGAACTCGGCACCATGATCCGCCAGCTCGAACGGGCTGCCAATTCGGTTGCCGGGGGCGCGGAAGCGACGGCTGCGACGCTGTCGACCATCCGCCGGCGCACCGATGCCCTGACCGACCGGACCAGCGCTGCCCAGGGCACGGCCACGACGTTTTCGCAGGCCGCCGACAAGTTCACCCAGTCGTCCCACGGGATCGGCTCCCAGGTCCGCGACGCCGGCAAGCTCGCCGACCAGGCCAGCGACGCCGCCCGCGAAGCCAGCGCCAATGTCGACCGTCTCCGGGAGTCTTCGGCCGCGATCGGCAACGTCGTCAACCTGATCGCGCAGATCGCGCGGCAGACCACGCTGCTGGCGCTCAATTCGACCATCGAGGCGGCGCGCGCCGGCGAGGCCGGGCGCGGTTTTGCCGTGGTCGCCACCGAGGTGAAGGCGCTTGCGGTGCAGACCCAGCAAGCGACCGAGGAGATCAGCAAGAAGATCGAGGCGCTGCAGCGCGACGCCGCGGGCTCGGTCGACGCCGTGCATCGCATCTCGCAGGCGATCGAGGCCATCCGCCCGGTGTTCGAGAACGTCAACGGCGCGGTCGCCGAGCAGAATGCCACGACCGGCGAGATCGCCGACAACGCCGCCACCGCCTCCAGCTTCATCGTTTCGGTCGGCGACAGCGCCACCGAAATCGATCAGGCGACCAAGGAAGCCGAGTTACATGGCGAAAGCGTCGCCAAGGCCGGGCACGCCGTGACGACCTTCGCGCAGAAGCTCAAGTCGCGTTGTGCGGTATTGCTGCGGCAGGGCGAGCGCGCCGAGCGCCGCGAACGGCAAAAATGGCCGTGCAGCCTCACGATCGAGATCCAGACGCCGCGCGGGATGTTGTCTGCGCCGGTCTACGAGATTTCGATGGATGGCATCCTGATCGGCGGACCGGAGGCCGAGAAGCTGGCGCAGGGCCAGAGCTTCGATGCGACGCTGCAGGACGTCGGCGCCTGCCGCATTCATCTCGGTGATCGTACCAAGGCCGGCGCGCTGGCCCGCTTCGAGCGGGCGAACGCAGCGCTGACCGAGAAGATCGAAGACAAGCTGTGCTCGATCCAGGACGACAATGCCGAGGCGGTCACCCGCGCGATGGAAGCGGGCGCCGCGCTGAAGAAAATCTTCGAGAACGGCATCGACAGCGGCGCCATCTCGATCGAGGACATGTTCGACACCGACTATGTCGAGATCCAGGGAACCAACCCGGTGCAGTATCGCACCAGAATTCTGGACTGGGCCGATCGCGCGCTGCCGCCGTTCCAGGAAGCGTTCCTGGCCAGGGACAAGCGGATGGCGTTCTGCGCCATGATCGACACCAACGGCTATCTGCCGGTTCACAACAAGATCTATTCACACCCACAGCGGCCGGGCGACGTCACCTGGAACACCGCCAACTGTCGCAACCGCCGCATCTTCAACGATCCGGCAGGACTTGCCGCCGGCCGCAACCAGCGCGCCTATCTGATCCAGAGCTACGCGCGCGACATGGGCAACGGCAACATGGTGATGATGCGTGAGATCGACGTGCCCGTCAGCGTCAAGGGCCGCCATTGGGGCGGCTTTCGTACCGCCTATCGCCTGTGACCGAAATCGCGTGACCAAATACGGCATCGGCTCACGAGCCGAATTGCCGTCGCTTCGTGCGGTGAGATCACGGTCGCCACACCCGGTGAAACGCATTTAGATGTGCGCGGCTGGCTCGACAGCGGCGGCAAGTTCGACGTCGAGCCCGCGGGACCTGAGTGTGACCGGCAACACATACTCGGGGCGCGAGGCCCGGCATGCTCTCTTCTGGAAGTTCGCTCACAACAAGGATGTAGCTGCCATGAAGACACCGCGCATCGCTCTCTTCACCTTCGCCGCGTTGATCGGCATCAGTTCGTTGTTTGGCTCTGCGCGGTCGTCCGTTGCCGGCGGGCTCGGCCTCGACTGGCTCGCAAACAAACCTTACGTGGAGTGCGTCAAGAAGGCACGGCTGCTCGCGGACGTCACGAGCATCATGAAGGGACCGGTGTACCGCGAGGCGAACTACGACCGCGGCCGGCGCGACTGCAACCAGCGCTATTACGGCCTCCAGTAAGCTTGCGCAGCGCTTTGTGTCCTGCCCGAGCCATTTTGCGATAGCTTGGTTGTCGCGAGAAGAGTTGAGCGCGGATCAGCTGCCTCGTTCATTTGATGAAATCCGCTACGACGCGCGATTTCAGCGTCGGAGCGGGCGCCGTCATCGAGGCGCTTCATGGTAGGCGAACAACAAGCTTCGGGATGGAAGGTGGAATGTGACTCAATCCGAGATCGAAAGTGAACTCCGGGCGCTCAGGCCTATTGTCGAGGGCACGGCTAGCGAACGGCAATCTCGTGACAAGGGGTGGCGGCGGCTTGGTCTCATTTCTTCCGTCACGGGCATCCTCGTCGGCTGCGTTGGAGCCGGCTGCTTGATCGCCAACGTTGCCCTTGGAAGAACAGCCGCCAATCTGAATTTTCATGATCAGTTGGTGATGATGGGAATTACCCTGGCCATTTTGAACATCCCCTTGATGTTGTTAGGCATGGCCTTGCACACAACATTGAGACACAAGTCCGAAGCCAGGCAGTAGCTGCGCACGTTGAAGGCCAGGTTACGCTTCTGCGCTCCCGTGGAGCGATCCAGCGCCACGGGACAGCGTGTGCGCGATTTGCCGATCACGCTGGACAAGGTGACGCCGTTCGACTGAAGCCGTCTCGGCGGCTTGCGCTATCGCAGACTCGCGGGCAGTTCGAAGCCCTTGTACTCGCGCGTCAGCAACACCTTGAGGGCCGGCATGTTCGGCGCCGCATCCTTTGCCGGCATCGGGTCGCTGTCTGCCTTGACGAAATCGGGCGGTGTGCCGGGCAGCTTGTAGAGATTGAAATTGTTGCGGCGGATCGCGAAGTCGGCCTGCAGATGGCCGTCGCGCATCATCAGGCCGGCGGGCGCGACGTAGAAGCCATCCTCGCGAAATGGGCCGAGGATCGACAACGTGGTCGATCCCTTGCCGACGTCGCGGCGCTGGCTGGAAAGCCTCACCAGTTCCGTCTGCTCGCCATCGACCGTCACGTAGACGCGCCGTAGCGGCAGTTCAGCTGCGTCCTGGGTGACCACACTCACCAGCACCAGCACGTACTTTCCGATCGCCTGATATTCCGCAGCACTCGACGGCCAGCAGAAATCGACCGACGATCCGCGCGCAGCACCTTTCGGCGCCTGCTCTTTGGTGCGTAAGGCGGCCTTCTCGAGTCGCTCCGTCATGTCGGCAGGCGTCACCGCGCCTTGGGAGACCGGACGCTTCGTCAGCGTCTGCGCGCCGGCCGTTGCTGAAGCCAACAGCGCCAGCGCGACAATCAGCAGCCTGCGCATCGACCTTCTCTCCGCATCGGGATTTCAGGCCCAGAAGCCAGGTACCGCCGGTTCGAGCCTGCCGCCGGCCCGCACCGGCGCGACGCGTCGTGCAAGGCCGGTAGCGTCGTCGGTCTCGACAGCCACACCACTGAGTGTCGCAGCACCCGCCGCCGGTTCGAACCGGCCGGAGGGAATACCGGTCGTGAAGCGCCGTAGCGGCTCTTCCTTCTGCATGCCGATCACGGAATCATAATCGCCGGTCATGCCGGCGTCGGTCATGTAGGCAGTGCCGCCGGAAAGGATCTGGTGATCGGCTGTCGGCACGTGGGTGTGGGTGCCGACGACGAGGCTGGCCCGGCCGTCGCAGAAATAGCCGATGCCCTGCTTCTCACTGGTCGCCTCGCCGTGGAAATCGACCACGATGGCATCCGCCGCCTCGCGCAGCGGGCAGGCTTCGAGCTCGCGGTTGAGCACGGCGAAGGGATCGTCGAACGGCGTCATGAAGACGCGGCCGATGGCGTTGACGATGAGCGCACGCTTGCCGTTCTTGGTATCCACCAGTGCCGCGCCGCGGCCCGGCGTACCCTTCGGAAAATTGGCGGGGCGGACCAGCTTTGGCGCGCGCTCGATGAATACCAGCGCCTCGCGCTGATCCCAGGCATGGTTGCCGAGCGTGATCGCGTCGGCGCCGGCGTCGAGGAATTCCTGGTAGATCGCCTCGGTGATGCCGAAACCGCCGGCGGAATTCTCGCCATTGACGACGACGAGGTCCAACGCCCAGTCCCTGACCATACCGGGCAGATGTTCAGCGATCGCGGTGCGGCCGGCACGGCCGACCACGTCGCCCACGAAGAGAATGCGCAAAGTTCAGCTCCGGAAATCGAACACTTTCTTTTCCGTTAGCACATAATCCAGCGCCACGTCGTGCGGCAGCGCGGGAACGGCCTTTATTTCCTGCACGGAAAAGGCGGTACCGGTGGCGATGATGGCTTTCGCCTTCCGCAGGTGCGCGAGGGTATAGTCGTAGTGACCGGCGCCGTAGCCAATGCGGTGGCCCTGACGATCGAACGCCGCCAGCGGGATCAGCATGACATCGGGAATCAGTTCTTCAGCCGCCGGCGATGGCTCGAGTATGCCGAGCGGCCCAAGCATCAGCCGGTCGTCGGGCGACCACGCGCGAAACGCCAGCGACTTTCCGCGCGCGAGAACCGCCGGCAGCGCCAGCCTCGCGCCCTGTTCCGCGAGCTTGCGCATCAACGGCGCGGGATCGATCTCGCTACGGATCGGTGAATAACCCGACACGATCATGCCGGGCTCGATCGCAAACGGCACGCCACGCTTGGCCATCGCAAGCGCAGCAGCCGCGCGCTGCTCGTCGCCCAATGCATCTCGCTTGGCAAGCGCCGCGGCGCGGAGGTCGGCTTTCGATAGAATTGCCGTCATGTCTGGCTCCGCGGTCAACGCCCGCCTTGTGCCGAATTGCGCACTGAAGGGGGTGATCCAGTATTCCAGAGACTTCGGTGAATTAGCCGCGACGCGCTGGATACCCAACCTTCGCGGGTAGGGCGTATGCACGCGGGTAGAAATCGCACGCAACAATCAATCAAGTGCGAGGCCGCGAACGCCGTTGAAGCACTCGATCCCGGAGTTCCCTACGAAAGTAGGTGGGCACTATTTGTCCGGGTCCACGGACCCGGCCAGGGACAGTTCCCTAAAGGATCGATAAGGCCCCGGGGATATATGGCTCCTGACGCACGACGCAGCTTCGCAGTGGCAATGTAAGCATTGCGGACGGAAACCGCCAGCGCTAACGGACGCCGCGGGCACTAACCAAGCAGCTCACCCGATCGCTACGCCATTCCCTATCGTGCGGTTGATAACCTGCGTGGTCTTTTCGATGCGCTCGGCGGCGGCGTTGAGCGCGTTGGCGACAGCGGCTTGGGTGGCCTTTGCGCGGTCGGCGGCGGCGACGCGAACATTGCGCAGGGTCTCGAGTTCGCCCTCCAGCGCGCGGATGCGCGCGTTGGCGTCGACCAGTTCGTCACACACGGTGAGCGCGGCCATCACCGTGAGGCGTGCGTCGCCGATCTCGCCGAACTTGCCGCGCAAGTCACCGACCCGGGTTTCCAGGCTTTCGGCGAGTTTCAGAAGCCGCACCTCCTGCCCTTCCTCGCAAGCCATACGATACTGCCGGCCGTTGATGGTGACGTTGATGTGGCTCATTCATCCTCTCCGGCATCGAGCACCGCGCGGATGGTGCCGATCGCGATATCCAGTTTCTCGGCGATCTCGCGGTTGGTGCGCTCCAGCCGACGCGTTTTCACCAGCGAGCCGTCGAGTTCATCGGCGAGCCGCGAGCGATCGGCGCCCAGCGCCTGGATCCGGCTCGCCAGTTCGTTCTCGTCGCGATCGGCGTCGCGTCGTCGCTCCGCTGCTGCCTCGAGCGCATCGAGCGCCATCATCAGGCGCCGCGTGGCGGCGTCGATGTCGGCCTGGACCGGCTCGGCATTACCGGCCCCGTTGTTGAAACGATCGCTCATGGGAAGCTGCGCGCACCCTCGCTTAGGCCCGCCGCACGGTAGCAAAATCCGCGCATCGGCAAGCGGTTAGAGGACGAAATTTACGTGGCAAGCGAGGCAAGCGCAACGCCGACGCGAAGCTATGCACCGCTAAGCAACTTTTCGCACGGTAAGCGCGCTTCCGTGCCTTGGACTCACGGGGATTGTGGTGCTATCCAGCCCTTAACTCCCTTAGGCCCACGCCCATATTCCGGCTTCGCCCGGTACGTTACCCGTAACCAAGCACCTCATTTCAGGCGGATTTTCATCATGACGCAGGTCGATCACACCCGTATGGCCAATGCGATTCGCGGGCTTGCCATGGATGCCGTCGAGAAGGCGAAATCCGGTCATCCCGGCCTGCCGATGGGCGCCGCCGACATCGCCACCGTGCTGTTCACACAGTTCCTGAAATTCGACGCCGCGGCGCCGGCATGGCCGGACCGCGACCGTTTCGTGCTCTCGGCCGGACACGGCTCGATGCTGCTCTATGCCTTGCTGTACCTGACCGGCAACAAGGACATGACGCTCGACCAGATCAAGAACTTCCGCCAGCTCGGATCGCTGACGCCGGGACACCCCGAGAATTTTCACACCAAGGGTATCGAGACCACCACCGGTCCGCTCGGCCAGGGCATCGCCACCGCGGTCGGCATGGCGCTGGCGGAAAAGATGCTAGCCGCCGAATTCGGCAAGAAGGTGGTCGGCCATCACACTTACGTGCTCGCTTCCGACGGCGACCTGATGGAAGGCGTGTCGCAGGAAGCGATCGCGATGGCCGGACACTGGAAGCTGAACAAGATGATCGTGCTGTATGACGACAACGGCATCTCGATCGACGGCCCGACCTCGATCGCTGATTCGGTCGATCAGGTGAAGCGCTTCAAGTCCGCAGGCTGGGCGGCCGAACTGATCGACGGCCATGATCCGAAGGCGATCGCGGCAGCCGTCACCCGCGCGCTGAAATCCAGCAAGCCGACGCTCATCGCCTGCAAGACCACGATCGGCTACGGTGCGCCGACGCGGGCCGGCACCGCCAAGGCCCATGGCGAGGCGCTCGGCGCCGACGAACTCAAGGGCGCCAAGGAAAAGCTCGGCATCTCGCAGGAAGCCTTCTCGGTGCCCGACGATGTGCTGAAGGCATGGCGTGAAGCCGGCAGCCGCGGCGCCGCCGCCCGCCAGGAATGGGAAGGCGTTTTTGCCGAGCTTGGCCCGCGCAAGCGCGCCGAATTCGAGCGACGGATGCGGCACGAACGGCCGGCCACGCTGTCGAAGGCGCTGCGGGCGCACAAGAAGGCGCTACTGGAATCGCCGCAGAATATCGCCACGCGGAAATCCTCCGAATCCGCGATCGAGGCGATTGCCTCAGCGATGCCGATGGAATTCCTCGCCGGCTCCGCCGACCTCACCGGCTCCAACAACAACAAGGCAAAGTCGGCGGTGGCGTTCTCGGCCAAGACGCCGAAGGGCCGCTTCATCCATTACGGCATCCGCGAACACGGTATGGCGGCGGCCATGAACGGCATCTTCCTGCATGGCGGTTTTGCGCCGAACGGCGCGACCTTCCTGGTGTTCGCCGACTACGCACGACCGGCGATGCGGCTGGCCGCGCTGATGGGCGCCGGCGTCGTCTATGTAATGACCCACGATTCGATCGGACTCGGTGAGGACGGCCCGACGCACCAGCCGGTGGAGCACCTCGCGGCACTCCGTGCGATCCCCAACATGCGCGTGTTCCGGCCCTGCGACGCCATTGAGGTGACCGAGTGCTGGGAGCTGGCGCTCAACCGGATCGACGGCCCGACGGTGCTGGCGCTGACCCGCCAGAACCTGCCGCAGCTTCGGACCAATGCGCCGAACGACAATCCTTGCGCGCATGGCGCCTATGAGCTGGTTGCGGCACAGGGCGAGGCCAAGGTGTCGCTGTTCGCCTCGGGCTCCGAGGTCGAGATCGCGGTGGCCGCCCAGAAGCAGCTCGCTGAACGCGGCATCGCGTCGCGGGTGGTGTCGGTGCCCTCGCTCGAACTGCTGCTGGCACAACCTGCAGACCGTCAGAAGGCCATCATCGGCAACGCGCCGGTCAAGATCGCGATCGAGGCCGCGGTGCGTTGGGGCTGGGACGCCGTGATCGGTCGGGATGGTGAATTCGTGGGCATGCACGGTTTTGGTGCCAGCGCCCCCGCCAAGTACCTTTTCAAGCACTTTGGCATCACCGCCGAGGCCGCCGTTAACGCTGCCCTGAAGCGCTTGGGCTGACGGTTGAGATTGCCGGGAAAAGGGTCTACCTAAACCCCATCTTGACCGTTCCCGCCCGGCTGAACCGGGCGTTCCGCCGTCAGCCCCTCGTGGAAAATTCCGCGGGGCCGGCGCCAGCTATTAAGGGAGAAACAGCATGGCAATCCGCGTTGGGATTAACGGATTTGGCCGCATCGGCCGCAATATTTTGCGAGCGATAGCGGAATCCGGCCGCAAGGATATCGAGGTGGTCGGCATCAACGATCTGGGCCCGGTCGAGACCAACGCCCACCTGCTCCGTTTCGACTCCGTGCATGGCCGCTTTCCCGGCACCGTGACGGTCGACGGCGACTCGATCAATATCGGCAACGGCAAGATCAAGGTTTCCGCCGAGCGCGATCCCTCCAAGCTGCCGTGGCAGGCGCTGGGCGTCGACATCGCGCTGGAATGCACAGGCATCTTCACCGCCAAGGACAAGGCCTCCGCGCATCTGACCGCCGGCGCCAAGCGCGTGCTGGTCTCCGCCCCCGCCGACAATGCCGACGCCACCATCGTCTATGGCGTCAACCATGAGACGCTCACCAAGGATCACCTGGTCGTCTCGAACGGCTCCTGCACCACCAACTGCCTCGCGCCGGTCGCCAAGGTGCTGAACGACACGGTCGGCATCGAGACCGGCTTCATGACCACCATCCACGCGTATACCGGCGACCAGCCCACCCTCGACACCATGCATAAGGATCTCTATCGCGGCCGCGCGGCGGCGATGTCGATGATCCCGACTTCGACGGGTGCCGCAAAGGCGATCGGCCTGGTTATGCCCGAACTGACGGGCAAGCTCGA
>CADEDX010000214.1:0-1624 GCA_902826195.1 uncultured Bradyrhizobium sp.
GGTTCGCGACCCAAACGTCGCGACGCACATCCGCCTCAAGCTGGCTGTTTACGCCTGTAGCACCATCTGCGTCCGCGACGAGCGAGTACTCGACGCCACGATCCAGCCGGGAGCGGGCGGTCCATCCCAGGCCGCCATCGACGCATGGCGTTTGAAGGTTCCGGGGGCCACGTCCGACGTGCTGTCTGTTCTCTCCATCGAACGTTCCTCTACGGGGCCCGCGTCGTTGCGGATCGAGGTCGCCTCAAGCAAGCCTCTTCTCGCACCCGACGCCTTTATCGAGAGCGATCCTCCGCTGAGCGGAGACAAGCCGGTCGTGACGTTCGATCATGGCAACCGCGCGACGCTCACCGTCGATCTGCCAGGCGAGACGGCTGACAGCATCCGCAATCGGCCGGTGACCGCCACGGTGGTATCCGACGGCGGGTCCGTTCTGGCGGTATCGCCCGCGTTGCAGGCCGGTGGGGAAGCAGGCTCGGCGGAGTCCGTTGATCCCCGGCCGGGGTCCACCCCGTCAACTTTGCTCGCACTCATCGGCATCGCGCTCGCCGGCGGTTTCATCCTGAACCTGATGCCGTGCGTATTTCCGGTGCTCTCGCTGAAGCTTCTATCCTTCGTTCACGGCAGCACGGCCGACAAGAGACAGGTGCGCAGGGGGTTCACAGCGACGGCGGCCGGCATCCTCCTGTCGTTCCTAGCTCTTGCGGGCGTGCTGGCGGGCATGAAGGCAGCAGGCGCAAGCGTCGGCTGGGGCATTCAATTCCAACAGCCGATGTTCCTGGCGGGAATGTCGATCGTCCTGTCGCTGTTCGCCGCCAGCCAGTTCGAACTCCTTCATCTCGCTGCGCCATCCGCGCTGCTGACGAAAGTGAGCGGGATCGCGGGCGGGACGTCCACGACGTCGCATTTTTTCAGCGGTTTCGTGGCGACCCTCCTCGCAACGCCGTGCTCGGCTCCTCTTGTCGGAACGGCCGTAGGTTTCGCGTTGTCGCAGGGGACTGGCGAGATTCTGATCATCTTCGCATCCCTCGGCATCGGCATGGCGTCGCCATATCTGATCGTTGCCGCGTTTCCTGGGATAGCGAAGTTCATCCCAAGACCGGGGCCATGGCTGGCTGGTGTCAAACGGGTTTTCGGAATCGCGCTGCTGGCGACGGCCGGGTGGCTCCTGATGGTTCTCGGCGAGGTCGCCGGAACGACACTGGCTATTTCGATCGGCGCATCGTTAGCCTCGGCACTCGCCGTCCTCGGCCTGGCGAAAGGGGCGCCACTCAGGATGGTCGCGGGGGCGGGTGCGGCGATCGCGGTCGTCATTGCAGCTCTTGCCGCTTTCACACCGGAGCATCGATCGCCCGCCCAGCAGATTCCTTGGCGCACGTTTTCGGCCCACGAAGTGCAGTTGCTTGTCGCTGCAGGTCGCACGGTGTTCGTGGATGTCACCGCGGACTGGTGCATAACCTGCAAGATCAACAAGGCTCTTGTGATCGACGGGCAGGAGGTCGCGGGGCGGCTCTCCTCGGACGTGGTGCCCCTGCGCGCCGACTGGACCAAACCGGATCCGGAGATCGCGCGGTTTCTCAACAAGTACGGTCGCTACGGAATTCCCTTCAACATCGTCTTCGGC
>CADEDX010000214.1:1634-10215 GCA_902826195.1 uncultured Bradyrhizobium sp.
CTTCGGCCCTGCGGCTCCTGACGGCATCGTGCTTTCCGAATTCCTTTCCACATCGTCTGTGTCGGCTGCGTTCAATGACGCGGCGGCACGTTCCAAATAGAGGTCACACCATGAAGAGAATAATTGTCGCCATCGCAATTAGCGTCACCATCGGAAGCTTCGTCGGCCTTTCAACCTTTGCTTCGGGGGAGAGCGCCGATGCCTTCCGGGAAAGCGTCTTGCGCGACCCCGACGTTCCGTCAATGGGCAATCCGCAGGGAGACATCACCATTGTCGAGTATTTCGACTATCAATGCCCGTACTGCAAGAAAGTCGCTCCGGAATTGGTCAAGATCGCCAAAGAAGATGGAAAGCTGCGTATTGTGATGAAGGATTGGCCGATCTTCGGCCCAGCCTCGCAATATGCGGCGAAGATGGTCCTCGCGGCCAAATATCAAAACAAGTACCATGAAGCGCATGCCGCTCTCATCGGGGCCACCACGAAGCTGAGCGAGCAAATCGTCCAGGACCTACTCTCGAAGGCCGGCATCGACGTCGACCAAGTCGTCAAGGATATGGCGACGTACCAACCTGCCATCGAAGCGCTGTTGGCCCGCAACAATGAACAGGCTGAAGCGTTTGGTTTTCAGGGGACTCCGGCCTTCATCGTGGGGACGTTCCGTGTTCCTGGCGTGCTCGATGCGGCTGGTTTCAAACAGGCCATTGCGGACGCGCGGGCCGCGGCACGCAAGAAGAAGTAGACGCGGTTAGGGGGCCCACGCCGGCGGGCCGACCTCTACGACGCGATCATGGAGGGTGCGGTCTGGCGCGTCCGTAGGGGAAGTGAATTCTAAGGGCGGTGGGGAGGGGGTCGGTGGGTAGGTAGAGCGATTGACTGATGGTCGGACGGAGGGGAAGCTGCTCTTAACTGATTTAGCGCGGAGGTGTTAGATCATCGACTGAAACCGCTGGCATTTTGTTGCGGTCGGTGGAGCGGAATCCGTCGACTTCGGGACACAAGACTGGTACACACAGCGTCATCGGGCTTGAAAGAAATGCCTGATTTTATTGGGTTTCTGTGAACAGCGTGGCAATCCCTCCCTCTCCGCCAGCCTGAGGCCTAACAGTCGGCTTCGACCGTCAAATAGCCACCATCAGCGAATGTCGGTATCGGTGGTTGCGTCTCCGTAACCAACCGACATCCGGGCTCAATTTCCGGCGTCCAAGGCCATTTCGGGGCGCCCGTCTCCCGTTCCTGGCGAGTGCAGAATAGGATAGAATTCGGATGCCACACCGGCCGCCGTTCCGTCGGCTGGGCCAGTTGGCGTGAGCGCCCTTCACGACGATCGAGGTTTGTGTGGCTACGCTTCAGCAGACAATTGCGAAGAAGTTTCTCGACAATCTTTCGGGCAGCGATGCCGTGAATGCCAGCCGAATCGAGCAGCTGCGCAAGCTCCTTGCGGACGGCAAAAAGGTGAAACCCGAGGACTTGGTGAAGATTTTTACGGCTGCCGAAGACGGTGACGTGAAGTGATCAAGCTCGAATCGGCTCACATCGAAGAGGTCCGGGGAATCCGAAAGCTAGATATCAATTTCGGTAAGGGCACATTCGCGATTTCCGGGCCGAACGGCTCTGGCAAGAGCGGCGTGATCGATGCCATCGAATTCGGGCTGACCGGGCAGATAGGCCGCCTAACGGGCCGAGGCACAAAAGGCCTGTCTGTTGCCGAACACGGTCCCCACGTCGACAAGACCAAGTTTCCGGACGCCGCGTTCGTCGAGCTCAAGGTGTTCATTCCGTCCTTGGGGAAATCAGCGAAGATAACGCGAAAGGTCTCAGCGCCGCGGAAACCCAAGATCGTTCCCGCCGACGCGGATATCAAAGCTGTGCTTGATGAGACCGCCGATCATCCTGAAATCACGCTTTCCCGCCGCGAGATTCTCCGCTTCATCCTCGTCGAACCGGCCAAGCGGTCCGAAGAAATTCAGACGATCCTGAAGCTTGAGGAGATCGGCCAGACGCGCGGGGCGCTGAACACGGCGCAGAGCAGGCTACAGACAGCTCACAAAATTGCTGCAGGACAGGTGCAGGCGAGCCGCGACACGCTGCAGCGTCACCTTCGGATCGCGACATTTCAAGCAGCTGAACTCCTTGCTGCCGTAAATGAAAGGCGCGTCGCGCTCGGCCTTACGCCAATCGAAAAACTCACTGCCGTTACTAAGCTCGATGCGGGCCTGTCCGAGACGGGCAAAGCGCCAGAGTTTAACAAGGCTTCGGTACTGCGCGATTTGAAGGCTCTGACCGAGGCGCTCGGCTTATTGCCCAATGCTGGCAAGGAGGAAGTGGCGTCCATTCTTTCAAGCATGGCACGCCTTGAAAGCGATCCGGCATTGCTCGACGCCTTACAGCGGCGCGCCCTGATCGAAAAGGGTCTCGACCTCATCGACGGCCCCGACTGTCCCCTGTGCGACCGCCCTTGGGACGATGAAGAGCACCTTCGCGATCACCTGAACGCGAAACTCGCGAAATCGGAGGAGGCGGGCAAGCTACAGGGGGAACTGCTAAAGAGCGGAAGCGACCTTGCGCGGTACGTTGTCCGACTGCTCGCCCTTCTCGGACCACCCCTGAAAGTCGCATCCGGCGAAGGCGATGCTGCTTGCGCGAATCTGATCACGGCCTGGACTACGAACCTTGAAGAGCTGAAAGCTCAGCTCATCTCGATGGACGGCCTCATGGGCCTGAAAGACCGTCTGGCCAGCGGCTGGTCCGCCACGCCGAAGGCCCTTCCCGCCGCTTTGAAAGCCCTCGCCGGCAAGATTGAGGCAAAACCCGATCAAAGCGCCACGGTCGAAGCGCAGACATTCTTGACGACGGCTCAGCTCCGTCTTAATGACTATCGCGAGGCGATGCGGAAAAACGAAGCGGCGAAGATCGCGAGCGCCTCGGCACAAGAGGCATATGACGCTTATTGCCGTGCGATGGAAGATGAATTGAATGCCCTGTATGAAGCCGTGCAGGAAGATTTCAGCGAGTTTTACAAGGCCATCAACGAAGACGATGAAGTTAGGTTCACGGCGAAGCTGACGCCGAGTGAGGGCAAGCTCGACTTCAACGTAAACTTCTATGAGCGGGGTCTTTTTCCGCCCGGAGCCTATCATAGCGAAGGCCACCAGGACGGGATGGGGGTTTGCCTCTACCTCGCGCTAATGAAGAGGCTCTTTGCGGACCGCTTCACCATCGCGCTGCTTGACGACGTGGTAATGTCGGTGGATTCAGCGCATCGCTATCAATTCTGCAAGCTCCTTAAATCTCAATTCCCCAACACGCAGTTCGTGATCACGACCCATGATCGGCTCTGGGCCGAGCAAATGAAATCGGCGGGCCTTGTCACTGCCAAGACCTCCCTGGCTTTCCATAGCTGGACGGTCGACACCGGTCCGCTTGTCGAGTCGAACACCGAAATCTGGGACGAGATCGCCGGGTCCCTGGCCAAAGGTAAAGTTGACACCGCAGCGGCGAGCCTTCGTCACCATCTTGAATACGCATCGCGCCACATGGCGGACCAACTCGGAGCGAGACCGGCATTCCGCGCTGACGGGAATTATGAGCTGGGAGAATTGCTGCCAAGCGTTCTGTCCCGCATGAAGGATCTTTATGGCAAAGCAGCCGAGTCGGCTCAGTCATGGAGCAATGCTGCGGCCAAGGAAATAGCAGGCACCCGCAAGACGACGCTCTCCAGCTCGTCTGGGGCGATGAATGTCGAACAATGGGCGGTGAACAAGGCGGTCCACTACAATGAGTGGGCTAATTTTGGAAAGAGGGACTTCGAGCCGGTGGTCTCTGCGTTCCGCGAACTTCTTGACTGCTTTCGGTGCAACGATTGCCAATCGTGGCTCTATGTGACGCCCAAAGGAATTCCAGAATCGCTGCGCTGTCCGTGCAGCGGGACGAACATGAACCTCAAGGTGAAGCCGAAGGGATGACGCCTCTCCGCCACTTAGTTAATGATCCGGAAAAGTACTTCTTTCGGCGTGAGTGTCTCTTCGTCAGGTTCCGGCAATGTATACTTTTGATATGAGTGACCGATCTGTAGGGTCACGGAAGAGAAGATCGCCGCATTCACGCAGGCGATGCGGGCGAATGCCCTGAACGGCGACATGCTTTCCGGCGGGCCGTCGTGTCGGTGGTTGCGTATGATTCCCTCCCTGGGCACCAACGCTTCGCGACACTTTGTCTGGCTGGCCGCTATTGATCCCCGGCAAAGTGCATGCCGCATTCACACGGCAGGGCGCTGGAGCTTCCGACTGCAGGAGCCAAGCCCAAGAGTTTTGGCGCTTGCTCAGAAAAGCGCCTCTGTGCAAGACAATTGGTTCTCGGAACCGCAATAATGGGAATCGCAATGTGACAGCCTCTCTTGACGGCGAAATTCGCGACGGACGCCATCAGATGCAGGTCCGCGTCTATTTTGAAGATACAGACTCCGGCCAAATTGTTTATCACGCGAATTTTTTGCGCTTCATGGAACGCGGCAGAACGAATTACTTGCGCCTGCTTGGAACCAATCAGCACGCGCTGCTCCAAGAAGCGCGGAACGGTGCGCCCGGCTTTACCTTTGTTGTCCGTTCGATGACAGTCGATTTTCTAAAGCCGGCGGTCTTGGACGACGTGCTTGACGTCGTCACGCTACCGCAAGAGGTGAGAGGCGCGTCCATTACCTTGCTGCAGGAATGCAGGCGCGCAGACGATCTCTTAGTCACGGCGCGTGTACGCGTAGCCTTTATCTCAGGCGGAAAAGCACAGCGCATCCCGAAGGCGCTGCGGCTTGCTATGGAAGACCATAGGTAAACCTGCTCGCCATTCGCGCCTTAGCCGTCCAGCGACCCAATGAAAGCAACCCGTTAGGCTTCTGTTGCGACATCGTCAAACCAGTGTTTTCCGGCATCGTGTATCACGCCAATTATCTGCGCTTCATGGAGCGCGGCCGCACCAACCATCTGCGGCTGATGGGCGCGTCGCAGCACGCGCTGTTCGAGCAGGCGCTGGAGGAGACGCCGGGCTTTGCCTTTGTGGTGCGCTCGATGGAACTCGACTTTCTGCGGCCTGCGCGGATGGACGATGTGCTCGACGTGGTGACGTGGCCGATGGCCGTGAAGGGCGCCTCCATCACGCTGGCGCAGGAGGTGCGGCGCGGCGACGAGGTGCTGGTCAAGGCCGCGGTGCGCGTCGCCTTCATCTGCAACGGCAAGGCGCAGCCGATCCCGAAATCGCTGCGGCTTCTGATGAAGGCCGATCTCGCGCCGGATTGATCTTTCGGATTGACTCGTTGTACCGATCGGTACAATCTTCCGGCATCATTCCATCCCGGAGATATCTCATGTCGCGTCCGCCGCTGCCGCCGTTCACCCGCGAAACTGCCGCGCAGAAGGCGCGCATGGCGGAAGACGCCTGGAATTCGCGCGACCCCGTAAAAGTGTCGCTCGCCTATACCGAGGACAGCCGCTGGCGTAACCGCTTGGAGTTCTTCCAGGGCCGCGAGGCGATCGTCGCCTTCCTCACCCGCAAATGGGAAAAGGAGCATGACTACCGGCTGATCAAGGACCTCTGGGCCTTCGATCAGAACCGCATCGCCGTGCGTTTCCAGTACGAATGGCACGACGATGCCGGGCAATGGCATCGCTCCTACGGCAACGAGCAGTGGGAGTTCGACGAGCACGGCCTGATGCGGCGGCGCGAGGCCAGCATCAACGATGTCGCGATCAAGGAGAGCGAGCGTCGCTTCCACTGGCCAGCGCCCGGGCCGCGCCCGGCCGATGTCGCGGGCCTCGGCGAAAACCCGCTGTGACACTGTGCTGAAGCGAGGCGCCGAGCGCAGGGACGTGTTGCGCGCGCTCGGCGAGGTGTTTCGCGCGCATGGCTATGAGGGCGCCTCTCTGACGCTGATCACGGACGCCACCGGGCTCGGCAAGGGCAGCCTCTACAATTTGTTCCCTGGCGGCAAGGAGCAGATGGCTTCGGAAGTGCTAGCCGAAGTCGACACCTGGTTCGAGTGCAACATCTATGCGCCGCTACGCGAAGCATCCGATCCCGCGCGCGCGATTGCCGCGATGATCGCGGGCGTCGACCAGTACTTTCATTCCGGAAATCGGATCTGTCTGGTCGGACTTGTGGCGCTTGGGGCTGCGCGCGACACGTTTGCCGAAGCAGTTGATGATTATTTTGCACGCTGGCATGCCGCGCTGGCGCAACTGCTGCAGCGATCCGGATTGAACAGACGTCAGGCGCAACGGCGCACGGAGGACGCGCTGTTGACCATTCAGGGGGCGCTGGTGCTGGCGCGGGCGCGCAACGACGCCGGAATCTTTCGCCGGGCGCTCAACAATCTGACGGCGCGATTGCTCGCGCCGCCGGAGTGATGATCAGGATACGAGCGTTTACGCCGCCGCCTTGTGCCGCGCGAGTTCGGCCTTGTAGAGTTCGAACTCCTCCGCGGCGGCCTTTGCGATACTCGGCCGCGTACGCAGCCGCTCGTAATAGGCCTTTACATTGGGCCATTTCGCCAACTCGATCGGCGGCGTCGCCATCGTCCAGTTGATGATGGTGACGAGGTAGGCGTCGGCCACGCTGAAATGATCGAGCAGGAATTCGCGGTCCTTCAGATAGTTTTCCAGATAGTCGAGCCGCGAGAGATTCTTGCCGAGCGCGTAGGTCTTCGCCTCCGGCGGGGCCGTCTTGTCGAGCAGCGGCACGAACAGCGCCTTGTGCAGTTCGGTGCCGATGAAGCAGAGCCACTGATGCAGGCGGCTGCGTTCCTCGGCCGAAATGGCCGAGATTCCAGCTTTCGGAAAGCGATCGGCGACATATTGCAGGATCGCCGCGTTCTCCGTCAGCACGGTGCCGTCGTCGGTGCGCAGCGTCGGCACCAGGCCGAGCGGATTGACCTGGCGGAAGTCCGAGCCGTCCTTCTGCACGATCTTGGTCTTGGGATCGACTTCGAGAAAATTGGTCTCGGCGCCGGCTTCATACAGCGCAATCCGGGTCGCCAGCGAGCAGGCGAGCGGCGAGAAATAAAGATCCATGATTTGCCTCCTTGGCGGTTGATCAATCCTGCCGAAGCACGCCGATGCGGGATTGATTTTTATACTGTTCCGCATAATATAAATTGGGTCAAGGAATTAATTGCGAAATGGTACAAAAAAGTAAGAAGCGGCCGGTTACGAAGATTGACGATCCCGTTCCGCCCAAGCGCCGGGGCCGGCCGCGCGCCTACCAGCCGGAGGTCGCGCTCGGCAAGGCGCTCGACCTGTTCCGCAAGGACGGTTTTGCGGCGACCTCGCTCGACGATCTCTCCGCCGCCACCGGCATGAACCGGCCGAGCCTCTACGGCGCATTCGGCGACAAGCGCGAACTTTTCATCAAGAGCTACCTTCGCTATCGAGAAGACGCGCGGTCCGCCATGGCCAACATTTTTCGCGAAGAACTGCCGGTCCGCCGCCGGCTGGAGCGGATCTACGCCGTGGCGCTGGATATCTATCTGTCCGGCGAATCCGGCCCGCGCGGCTGCTTCACGGTGATGACGGCCGCCTCTGAGGCCGTGCACGATCCCGACATCCGCGCCATGGTGCTGGAGGGCTTTGCCGAACTCGACAAGGCTTTTGCGGCCTGCTTCCGGGTGGCCAGAGAGAAGGGCGAGTTGCCGGAATGCGCCGATCCGGCTGTGCTGGCCCAACTCGCCTCCGCCACCATCCACACCATCGCCATCCGCGCCCGCGCGCAGACGCCGCGCGAGGAACTGGAAGCGATCGTCAAGGGCGCGCTCGACGTCATGCTTGGCGCGGCGAAATAAACCGCCGCCGCGAATCTTAGTGCGCCGGACTCAATGTCGGCCGCTGATAGCGAAGCCACAACACGGCGCACGCAGCGGCAAGCATCAGCAGCATCGAAAACCAGTTGAGCGGCTGCCAGCCCCAGCGATCTTGCAGAAAGCCCGCCATGAAGCTCGACATGGCGGTCGTGCTGAAGACCAGCAAATCGTTGAGCGCCTGGGTCTTGCCGCGCTCGTTCGGGCGGTAGCACGTCGTCACCAGCGTGGTGGCGCCCACGAACAGGAAATTCCAGCCGACGCCGTTGACGGTCAGCGCAATCCGAAAATTCCATTCGCTCAGGCCTGCCAGTGCCGCGGCCACGCCGATCAGCATCAGCACCACGCCCCACGCCATCACCGTCGTGGCGCTAAATCGGTTGATCAGGTTGCCGGTGAAGAACGACGGCACGAACATGCCGAGCACATGCATGAAGATCACCCAGTGGGCGGCGGCATGCGGAAAGCCGCAGGCGACGATCGCCAGAGGCGATGCACTCATGATGAAGGACATGGTACCGAACGCCAGCATGCCGGCCATTGCGGAAGCGATGAAGCGCGGCTGGCTCGCGATCTCGAGCAAGGGCCTTGGCGGGGCGGCATTGTCGACGTGGCTCGGGCTCGAAGTCGCCACCGTGACAGGCGGAAAGCTGATGAACGACATGATGGTGAAGACGATGACGTGCAGCACCAGGATGGCGGCATAGGTCGCCAGATACAGCGGCATCGTCAGATAGTGCGTC
>CADEDX010000215.1 GCA_902826195.1 uncultured Bradyrhizobium sp.
CGAATAGGTAAGTCGGCAATGAGCGACTCGTATGCCCGGTTGTAGTAAAAATACTGGACGAAGCGCTTGGGGTCTTCGTTCTCAGCATCGTCGGCACCAAAGAGCAATTCTATGGTTTGATCATCGAATTTCGGCATCAAGGCCCCCAGCACATCGCAGTCAGATTGCGATTCGCGAGACGCAAGGATGGCACAATGCAGGGTAGCAATATGGGAATTGGGACACTTGTCCCGGTTATTCACAGGCTTGCGAGGTTGTCGATATTCAGGAGAGAGTTTCGGGCAGGTGATTCACGATTAAGCGCGGTTGCCGCAGTCACCATGTCTCCAAAGTAGGAGAACTTGCAGGGGAAATGATCCAGTCAATGACCGGGCAAACGAAGAAATTTTGAAACGGCAGAAAGAATATGGTCCACCAAATCGTCGAAAGTCGAGATCAGCATGACCGGCTTCAATTGTTTCGGGTAGCGAGCGAAGTGCTCTAAGTGAAGCTCGGAAAGGTACGGCATCAGTCTCTCAACTTGATCATCCGACGATAGTCCGTGACGCTTTGCCCATTCGTACCAGCCTACAAGATCGTGATGTGTTGGCTCCTTTCCTTCTGGCTTTTGATAATCAGGACTTTGTTGGCAGTACTTCTCAACGGCCTTCAGCGCCAATTCAATTGCATGACCCAGAAGAAAGTACTTTGGCCAGTTAGGTTGAGGGCCGATCATGTCCGGAAGGTAAAGCGCAGACTCTCGAAACATTCTCGCTCGGGCAAGATAATCATAAGCGGCAAATTGCTGCGTCGTGTCTCGTGTTGGCGTGGGCTTCATGCCTTTACGTCAGCCTGTTTTCAAATCTTGAAGCCTTTTGACTTCAAAACCATCCCAAAGCCCGGCTGAAAAGCCACGGCCGTTTTTCTCACCCTTAATCCAGAACGTGCCGTCCGGTTTTAGTTCAACGGTATGTGCATTCATGGTTAGATAGGGTTCGTCGCGCGGCCCCTCATTGATGCGGCTTACCGTTACGGAAAATAGGTCCTTTTCGGTCACAGACTTTCTCCCTTGGATTCCAACGGCCTCGATCCCGGGAATAGGATACACCCGCAAGCCAGAAAAATACGTGACCGGTGCTGAAAAGCTCATGGGGACACAAACAAAGACACTAGAGCCGCATCGCGTTGATTTATTTAAGCATTTTATGTGCATTCACTCCCTTGCGCAGGGAAGGCTGGGAGCGCTTCCGCCTCGGGCATTCCGTGCTCAAGCGGTAGGTGCGATTGCATGGTTGATGAGCGCTGCAGATCAGCCGCACTAACTAATGCCTCAGTCGCCAACTGCCGACAAATCCGCAGTTGCTACTACTGAGTTTGGATGCACCGCATCATGTAGCGGAGCGACACGTTGACTCTGTGCCCGTGCGGAGTCAGCATTCTCGACGCGGCTGTTTCGACACTGCGCCGGTTTGACCGACGCAGCACGAAGCATCCAGGCTTCTCCATCATCTACAGCAAAGCGAAAGCTCGTCTGCTCTCGATCGTGAGCGGGAGCGATGTTGTGCACAAAAATGGAGGATAGCCCATGTTCTTTATTTCACTCCCATTATCAGTGAAAATCGGCGACACCGCCGACTGTAGGATCAATAGCGCACCCGCGAAGGTCACCTATCGCGATGCAATGACGCTGGTAATCGAGCCAGACGATGTCCGAACTATTATCCATGTGAGCGACGACGACGAGCTACGTCACTTCACATGCGGCGACGCCGAGGCCGACGGCGGCACGGCAGGAATTACGGTTATCAGTGCGGCAACCGTGATGGCAAGCGACGAGCCATTAAGTGACGAACGATATTGGATCGCAATCAACGGCGCGAGCTGCGCAATGACGGCGCTGCCGATGCGGCAGCCGCTGGTTACTCCAACACCCAAACAGTTATTGGGTTTTCCGACATTGAATGAAGCCCGCAAGGCGCAGCAGGTTTGCTTGAACGCGCCGATACCGGAGGTTAAGCGCTTCATACAAAGCTTGCACGCTGACGTGATGACGGGACGCATTCGGGTGATCAACCCAAAACATCCGCAGCCGCCAACAAGTGGGCAGACCGCGTGGACGGACTCGCCCGAAGTCCATGACGTCATGCAGGGTATCGTCAAGAAGCTGTAGTGAAAATGACCGACACCACCATCATCATCGTTGCGGTGGCGGTGTGGCTGGCGTTCACGGCGTTCGTGATTTTTGCGAGATGATGCATGCGGATTATTCGAGGCAAACCAGCCAACGGCAAGCCGCGCAAGATCAAATGCACCGGCTGCGGCAAGCGCGCCGTCGAGGCAGGCATCGCGGTACCTGATGATTGCATTGAGCAAGGCTACGGTGCCGATGGGCCGGTGCAGATCGCGATTTTCGAAGAAGGTCAGGACCAGCCGTTATGTGAGAGCTGCGTCGAGGCATTGCTGAGTGGTCGGGATACGCTGTGATGGCCAACAGCAAGTTATCGTCAGGCGCACAGGCCGCAGGGTGGAAACGGCACCTCCAGCGACGGCGCGACTACCCCGAAAGAACTATTCGCAACTATGCTTTGCACCTCGCGCTGATCGTGCGCAGGCGCGCCACCATGCTGGCGTTACCGGCATGTCACGAAATAAAAGAGACCACGATGGGCAGGCCACCGATCGGCAAAGTCGCAATGACGGCGGCCGAGCGCAAGCAGCGCCAACGGCGGCGCCCGCATTGCGTGACAGATCCTGTCACGAAACCCGAGCCTGTCACGAAACCCGAGCCTGATGTCACGAAACAGGAATTGATCGAGGCGCGCGCCGAGATCGAGCGACTGCGCAAGCAAATGGCCGATGCTGCGACGCTGGGAAGGCTGAGAGAAGCAATCTTGCACGATGAGGTCGAGCGGCTGAAAGCAAGGATCATCAAGCCGGCCAAGGTGCCGCTCGATCCCGAGAGCGAAGCGGTTCGCCAGATCGATGTGCTCAAGAAGATGAACCAGTCGTTGCGGAAAGAGGCGAAGCGGCAGATGCCAACTGCGGTGCGGACCAAGATAGCAAAGGCTCTGACCGAGCAGACCACGGACCCGGAAAAGCGGCTGGATGCGCTCCTGACGTGGAATGGGTTGGGCCTCAACAACATCGGGAAAACGTGACGCGGGGAGCCGGTCACGAAATGATGCCGACGAATAGCGAGATGCGCCACTACCACTCGCCCTACCACTCGCTTCCCTGCCCTCTCACGAACGCCTATGATTACAGCCCTTTCAGCGCTGAGTTGAGCGCTCTCCGAGCGCGCCAACCCCACATTCGCCAAGCTTCACCTGCCTTCGCCCGTCATCGCCGCAACGTTCAAAAAATCCTTATAAAATAGTGGTTTATCGCACTATGGGCGATTACTGGATGACGCTGGCTGCCTTAGGCCAAATGACGCCGGCCGCCCCTTTTGCTGTCTCTCGATCTGAGTTAGAATCTCCCTAGCCAAGCAATACGGATTTTCGGCTGAGGGACAGGAGTTCAAATCTCCCATGGAGCCTGGAACTGAAAAGCCAAACATCACCGCAAGGAACTATCTCTCCGTTGGCGCCGGTGAATACGCCGGTAGAAATACAGCGTAGCGGTCGCGGGATCGGCCACGGTCGTAACTGCCTCGGCGACGCGCGCCATTCCGTCAATCATTTCTGCGTCGTCCGGGCTGACGATGAGCCGCGGCGTCAGACGAGAATGCGAGAGGCCGCGTTGAATGTCCGCCGTGAGGCGCAGGCAAAGATACTGCCTTGGCGCGGTCTTGCATCGGCGGTCGTCCTTTCAGGTACCTTACTGTCGGATATCTTCGACGGAGCCAGATCGCGGCATTCCTTATCGGTCGTGAGGGCACAACCTGGGTGGTAGCAATTCAGTGCCAGATGCACTTCGCCCTGCCCGCGGCCGAGCAGCGAGCTGAGTGGGGTGAGAATCTGCTCCTGAACGTTGAGCGACCACTCGCTTGTTTTCACGACGATGTTCGGAGGGTTGAGTACCGCCTCGAAGGCTGGATCGCGCTCACCTTTCACGACAGCCGTCAGCCGTTCGATCTCACCGATCAGCATGCGCGAGAGTTCGGGATTGAGCCAATATTCTTTCTCGAGCGGCTCCGGAAGCTTCGCGACCGTAATGACCAGCGACGGATAAGCTATCTGCTTGGCCGACCACAACAGTGCGCCCGCGCCGATCAGTACAATCAAGATCGAAACGTAGTGCTTGAGGACGTCGAGCGGCGCGTCGCCCTTCGGAACGAGGATCCATTGCACCAAACGGCCAAATGCGGACACAGCCGCCCAAAGCTTCGCGCCGACCCACCAGATTGGAGAGAACCCTCGCGACGAACGCAGATAGCGCAACGCCGCGTCCGAACGCTCCCTCACCCAAATGGATGCGGCGGCCATCGCCGCACAACTCCAGCCGCCGAAGGTACCCAGGCGCCACATCATGTTTCGACCGGTCGGTTGCAAGGCCCAGGCGCCCCCATGATTACGAGCACGGCCTATTGCGGCGCCGTGACCAAACCTACGCCGCGGTCGAGCGGCTCATTCGACAACCCGTCGGTGCCGGCCATCGCGAGCAGCTTGGTACTGACAAGGCCTGCGGTCGCCTTGACAACGCCGGACTTCCTCAGCGCTTCCCACCATAACGCGGCGACGCCAGCAACGTGCGGACAGGCCATGCTCGTTCCATTCATGGATACAAGTCCGCCGCCAACCTTTGCCGAGAGGATATCGACCCCCGGTGCTGCAAGCTGCGACATCGTATTCGAAAACTTGGCCACGTCGAATGTGCCCGCTGCGTTCCTGCCCACAGCTGCGACCGAGATGATTCCTCTCGACGCCGCGGGTAGCGACGCGGCGATGGTGAAGGCTGGCCGGTTACTTTCGTTGCCGGTCGCAGCAACAACCACTGCCGTATCGCCAAATGCTCCCTTTGCTTCGACCATCTGCATCAACGCATCGAAGAACCGGAGATTGGAACGATAGGCTTCAAGGGCGTTGGAGGTCGCAGGAAGAACCGGGATTCCGCCGGCCGTCATGCGTTGCACCGCGCCCGGAAAATCGAATCCGAGTGACATCGAGATAACATGAGCCCCTTGCTCGAGTGCCCATTGCATACCCCGGAAGATCATATCGGAATTGCCGCCGCCAGTGTCGGCCAGCACCTTGCCGATGAGCGCCTTCTTGACACCGCGAGCGACGCCGATGCGCTTGCCGTTGACGTCGCGGCCAAAAATCGTCCCGGCGCAATGAGTGCCATGGCCATGCCTGTCACCATTACCGCTGCCGGAGAAATCCTTTTCGATGATTTCGACACCGGCGAACGCCGGGTGCGACTTGTCGATGCCAGTATCGAGCACTGCCACGACCACGCCATCGCCCGTGAAGGGCGATGTATCGGCCTTGACCGCCGGAATGCCCCAAGCGTCGGTGGCGGCAGCAACTCCGGCGGGCAAATCCGCGTCGCAGGGTTCGATCAAGGAGATCGGCATCGGTATCGCCACCGCCGCAACCTGCCGGTCCTGCGCCATGGACTGCGCTTGCGCGAACGTCACATCGTGTACTTCGACACTCGGCTCTGGCGCGGCAGGCGCGCTTGCCGGCGTCGGGCCGAATTCCTCGAAAGGGCTCGTGGTCCTGATGCGGCTCGCATTCTTGAGAACGATGAACTCAGCCATGTTTGATCTCCCCTTCCCTTTAATATGGACTGTCGGTGACGATCCGGGCGTGACATTCCGCGATCGGACATCGCGGGGAACCTCGGCCCGCAAACATCTCTACGCTGGCGGGCCTATGACCATTTTCTACACACCAACGCTCGCGAGGAACTGCCAGCCCCTGGCGTCATGCAGCTCCGGCGTCAGGATTCCATCCGAGCCGGCCGATCCGGGCACTTTCTTCTGCAGCTTGTGCAGCTCAGCGCACGTGTTGGGGCCGAAGTCTCCGTCCGGATTCTGCAGGTTGAGCTGTTCCTGCAGCGCCTTGACCGCTGGGCCTTGCGAACCGAACCGCAGGCGGCGCAGCCTGCGCAGAGCGATCTTGTCACTAAGGAGCCCGCCTGTGCGTAGCGCCGACGCCATGCGCGCCTCGGCTGCAGTGAGTAACATGTAGCTGAAGGCCTTTCCCGGCACCCCGCTTGCCGTCGTGAAGCCGGCGGCGGTGCGGAACGCCGACCAGGAGCCCGAATGCGTGCCGCTCCTCCAAGTGCCGACCACGGTCTGGCACCCCAAGGAGGAGAAGCCGGACGGCTGAATGAAGAAGGTGGGGTGGATATTGTCGCCAGGTGCACAACGGTCAACGATGTCGCCGCGCTGATAGACGAGGTCATCCCGCGAGCGCCGCACAATAACGGTTCGGTGCGACATGTCCGCGTTGCGCAGCAGAAATGCGCCGGGTGTACTCTGATTTTTGGTCGTATGTGCCCCGCACCGATACTCATAGAATCCGGTAGCAAGCAGATTGCCGGCTTTCTGCGTGTTCTTGTACATCGCGACGGCCGCTTGGTTGGGTACCGTGGAGCCGGGAAATACGCTGACGTTTCCAGTCGTCCTGTTCCACACGCCGATAACGCAGCGCGGCAGAATGTGGTCTGGTCGCTGATCGATCAGCACAATCTCCGCGCCTGTTGTGTGATCCTTGACGATGCCGGCGCCACGCAGGCCGAACAAGACCGGTGCATCGCTCGCGGACTTCACGTCGAAGTCATTCAGTTGCGCAAGGAGTGCGAGATCGTCGGCCGTGAGCGTGAAGGCGAGACCCGTCGGCAGGTTCGATCCCAGATGCGCGTAGTCCGGCTGCAGCTCATCGGCGGCCCACTTTGCGCCGGCGGCCGCAACAGTAAACATCGTGCCAGCCAGCGCCTCCGCGGCGACGTCGTCCTCGGTCAGCTCCTCCCATTCCTCGTCGTCATGCATCACGGATGCCGCAACATCGGACGATGCTTCAAGCGCGCTCGCGCCACCGCTCACGGACGAAGCGACGATTCCGACGGCAAGCCCGGCCGCAAACAGGTCCGCCTCGTCAAGGCGTCGCCGGCGCAGGCCAGTTTCGACAGCAGTGCCGACCCAGATGCGGATCATTTCCTTCAGCTGCTTCGGTATGTCAGCAAAAATCTGCGCAACCATGTCGGCTTTGATCTTGCGCATCTCGCGATAGCGATCCTTGACGTCACTCGGCTTCTGCGGCGTGCTGTAGGAAGGCCCGCGGTTGAAGGTGAGCGATACCAGCACGCCAAAGCAATCGCCGTTGAGCAGGCTGCAGTTCGGCAGGGCCTGGTCAGTCAGCAAAGCGAATTTCGGCAGCGTTTTCGCCTTGAAGACGATCTGCGAGGCGTCCCAACTGAAGACGATATCCCTCACCCTGGCGAGCAGTTCCTGCATCTTCGCGGTGGAATCCTTGCCGCTGTGGAAGCCGACGCAGGACTCCATCGCGCTTTTCTGAGCAGCGGTGAGCGTCGCGATCACTTGGGCCCAGTCGTTTCGGTATTCGTCAAGCGAGGCATAGCCGAGGTCGTAGCCGAAACCGATAGTGATACCCGAGGCTTCCTTCGGCCAAATCGGTCGCTGCTTGATCACCCGTTCGTAAAACCCTCTTCCACCGGTTTCATAGTCGACGATCAGCTTGAACGCCTTGTCGGACACCCGTTCAGCCGCGGCGATCGCCAGCGAAGACGGCGCCGCCGTCGCGGTGGCCCCGATTTCGGCTGCGGCTTCAGTTGCGATCTCCTCCCGCTCGCGATAGCCGAGAGCCGCGATAACGCCTTCGATCTCTGCTTCGACAAGTCCGAGATTGTTCGGGGAGGGATTATCCATGTGGATCTCCTGCTGCATCTCTTCAAACGACAAGGAATAGAACCGCCTCTCTCGTTGCTCTGATGTCAGGGCTACGAGCGATCAGATCAGTTAATTGGTAAAGGCCTCTCATTGCTCCGCTGAAGAACAGTTTCAGCTTCAAAAACGAGCCAACTACTTACATACTTCGGCGGAAACTTGATCCCCGACCTTCAGGAGTTCCTTTAATACCGCTCCTGCCGTGGTGCCCGCTCCCGGAATAAACATCACGACGCCCGCGACCAGTTCGAGAACTGGCCTCCCTTTGGGCCAAATTGAACAAAAATCCGCGTCGACTGAGACGACCGTTGCGTCACTACCGGCTGGATGGGCCGCAGCGGCGGTGCGGACGTTCTCTGCAATCTCCTGCTAACTGCTTTGCATCCAAGGCCATCGTCCTCTCCTTTGTATATGCTTGCTTGCCGTCTCCCAAATGATAAGGGCTTGTTCCGAACGAAGAGTTTGGCAGCACAATCTCGATGCTCCTCGCGTCCATTAATGGAGGAAATCGCAATCAACTTCACGTTGCACTAGAGCACAGATTATTTTTAAAAGATGTGAAACGCATTACATTTGAGCGCCATCACCTGCGCTACTTACACTTTTATTTGCTACTGGAACAACTTGTCGCGGGCTACACAGCAAGCGTGCTGTGAGTTGGGCTTGCGGCACGGTTTAGCCAGCATTGGCCGGCTGTCGGGCGACAAATGATTTCGGCGTCCGGCCGGCCGCGACAACGCCTATGAGCGACACCGCGAGTTTCGCTATGACAACCAAGGAAAGCAAGGCAAGTCGGCAAAAGTCAGCGGACGATCCCGCCGAGGTGATGCCAGCTACCGGAGAACAACCGGCCAGCGCAAAGCTGCCTGATGCGACCGCTGCTCCGCCCCCGCCAGCGGCGAAGCCGATCACGGCCGAAACGTCTCCGCGTAGTTCAGCCGACATATCCACCATCGACCTCAGGATCACCGTTATCAAGGGTGGCCTCACCAACGTCAAGGTGCCGGTCGTGATCGGCGCTCGCTATGACGGCCTGGCTTTCGCGGGTGCAACCAAGGCTTTCGACCGACTGCTCGACTCATGGCTGACGCGGGCGGTCGACATGGGAATTATCGGATCGAGCCTGGGCCAACTCTTCCTGATCAACCTGGATCAGTTTCAGCGGGCCGGTAAGATAAAGGCAGATAACCTGCTTCTGGCAGGCATGGGAGAGCCGGGTCGCTTTGCCCGGGACAGCCTTCAGTTCCTCATCTCCAACGTCGTCGTCGGGACCAAGGTCATGGGGCATGGTGAACTCGCCCTTCCCCTGCTCGGCATACGTCGAAGCGAGCTCACGGTCGCAGACGCGGTTCGCGGCCTCGTCGCGGGAATTCACGATGGCTATGAGCGCCTTCTTGCAATGGCTGACGACGATGCAAATAATCGGGAAGCTCTGCGAAACGTGTCCGCGCAGCCGCTGTCCGTAATCATAGCTCATCCCGAGCTAGACAAATCGAAGGAAATTGAGGCCCAGCTCGGCGAACTGGCGCAGGAGAACCCGTTTCCGAACGTGACGCTGACCATACACCGCGGCCCCGACGTTGAGGCCGACCCGATCATCGAGCCGAGCCCGGTCGACGTAGAGCCGGACCAGCCGGTGAATTATCTGCGGATCATACGAAGCAATTCGGCGGCGGCGGCGATGCGGGGCAAGTCCGTCTTCCCGGCCAAGCACAAAAAGCCGGCGGCACACCGCCCTGTCGAAGCCTTCATGACCGACGTATTTCAATTTTCGGCGCTGTCCGAGGTGTCTGTGATTTCGCTGCGGGAGCAGGAGGTCAACTCGCGTATCCTGCGTGATCTCGTCGATCACATGACAAAAGATTGCGCGCTGAAAGAGCGCGAAGACCTCGGCGCATTTTTCACGAATATTCTGATCCCCGACGACTTCCGGAAACTGACCGAAGGTTCAGTTAGCCTGACGTTGGAGGTCGATGACGCGACGGCCGCGTACCCCTGGGAGATGGCCACCAACAAGCGGTTCACGAAGGCTTCCTTCCTCAGCACCAACGTAGCCGTGTCACGTCAGTTTCGCTCCGTGCTTTCGCCTCCGCCCGTCTCTCCCCCCGCACTAAACAACAGGCTAAAAGCGCTCATCATCGCGGATCCCGCGAGCGAAGACCTGGCGCTGCCACATGCACGAGCTGAAGGCGCCGCCGTCGTGGAGGTGCTGGAGCGGGCCCGGAAAGCCTGGGGAGGACAGTACGATATCACAGCCAGGGTACGCATCGGCCCGTGCGGCGACGATGCCGGCCGAGAGCTGCTCGACAAATTAAAGGCTCAGAACAAATGTGTGGTGGACGCCGAGCCGTGCCAGCCGCT
>CADEDX010000216.1:0-5434 GCA_902826195.1 uncultured Bradyrhizobium sp.
CGCTTGGCGTCGGCCTGGCCGACAATGAAGCGGTCGAGTTCGGAGACGATTTCACGGGGAGAAAAGTCGGTCATGTTTCCTAGGTAGGTCTCAAATGTTGCGAGAGCAAGCCGGGCAGGGGCCCCGCTAGATGATCGGTGGTCCGCTCTGCCAGGCCTTGATCGCCTCGAACGGGTGAATCAGCATGATGATATTCAGCGTCAGATTGTCGCGAATGTGCAGCGCCAGCACGAGTTCGAACAACAGGACGATCGCCACGGTGATGCCGACCGGAAGCCGCTTCGCCAGCAGAAAACCGCCGATCATCGCAAGATTATCCGATATCGAGTTGACGATGCTGTCGCCGAAATAATCCAGCGAGATCGTGCCGGCGCGGTAGCGGTTGATGATCCAGTCGGAATTCTCCACCAGTTCCCAGCCACCTTCTACCAGCATGGCGAGCATCAGGCGGCCCTGCCAGGCGAGGCGCGGGAAGGCGAGGACGGCTGCGCCGTAAAACAGGATGCCGTGCAGGATGTGCGACAGCGTATACCAGTCGGCGATGTGCTGCGAGTTTTCCGAACTCTGCACCACGCCGTGCCAGAGTTTGACATATCCGCAGGCGCAGATCGGCAGGCGTCCCATCCCGTAAAGAATGACAGCTTGCGCCGCGAGAATACCGGCGGCAATCAGCGTCCAGTGCCAGGCCGAGAGTGTGCCGAGCGCCGGCGCCTTGGCGATACTGCCGGTGGAAGTCATGCGTTGCGGACCATCAATAGAGCGGGGCCATCAGGTGTATCGACCATATCAGCTTTTTCAAAGCCCGCTTTCTGGTAGGCGCGGATGGCGCGCGGATTGTCCGGCCTAGGGTCGATCACCATGCGGGGTACGCCGCGCGCAAACAGCTGGTCGATGAACGCACGCATGAAGGCCGATCCATGGCCGCGTCCGAGCATGTCGGCTTCGCCGATGAACTGGTCCAGCCCACGCGTGCCCTTTGGCTGGGGTCCGAACCCAACGTGCCAGTCGCCGATCTGATAGCACTGCAGATAGGCGAAGGGCCGGCCATCGGTGCTGACGATGAATTGCGCGAGATCGGGGTGGTCGAGGTCGCCGCCGATGAAATCGAGCGTCTCGGGGTCATGCCACCATTCGGCGACGTGCGGCTCCGCCAGCCAGCGCCGTACCATCGGCATGTCGTCCACGGTCATCGGCTGGAAGGCATAGGGGGGCGCAGTCACCGGCTGCGCCTCCTACAACGTCTCGACCGTGACGTTGCGATTGGTGTAGACGCAGATGTCGGCGGCGATATCGAGCGCGCGGCGCACGATGGTCTCGGCGTCCTTGTCGGTATCGACCAGGGCGCGGGCGGCGGCCAGCGCGTAATTGCCGCCGGAGCCGATCGCCATCACGCCCGATTCAGGCTCCAGCACGTCGCCGGTGCCGGTCAGGACCAGCGAGACGTCCTTGTCAGCCACAATCATCATCGCCTCGAGCCGGCGCAGGTAGCGGTCGGTCCGCCAGTCCTTGGCGAGTTCAACGGCTGCCCGGGTCAATTGGCCGGGATACTGTTCCAGCTTGCTCTCCAGCCGCTCGAACAGGGTGAAGGCGTCGGCAGTCGCGCCGGCAAAGCCGCCGATCACGTCGCCCTTGCCGATTTTCCTTACCTTTTTGGCGTTACCCTTGATGACGGTTTGGCCGATCGAGACCTGGCCGTCGCCACCGATAACCACCTTGCCGCCCTTGCGGACCGTCAAAATCGTGGTGCCGTGCCAGACCGGCGGACTGTTGTCAGATGCTTGCATGGATTGTCCTCGTTCCCGTCAGATTTAGGGGCTGGCGGGGTGGGTTACAATCGCGGCATTCCGGTCATCATAGGCCGAGGTTCAGCCGCCAAAAGCGCCATCCCGCAGTAGCGAAGGTGACATCGGCCTGTTACAAGGACCGCGTTTTCGGCCCCAAAACCGGCCCAAGGGAAGCAGTTTTCATGCGCACGGCGTCCATCAAGCGCAAGACAAAGGAAACCGACATCGAGGTCGCGGTAAACCTCGACGGCACGGGCGTGTCCAAGGTTTCGACCGGCATCGGCTTTTTCGACCATATGCTCGACCTCCTGGCCCGGCATTCCCGGATCGACATTACGGTGAAGGCCGATGGCGACCTCCATGTCGATCATCACCACACCACCGAGGACGTCGGCATCGCGCTGGGCCAGGCCGTCAAGCAGGCGCTCGGCACCATGGCCGGCATCACCCGCTATGCCTCGATCCACATGCCGATGGACGAGACGCTGTCGCGCGTCGTGATCGATATTTCGGGCCGGCCGGTGCTGGTGTTCAAGGTCGATTTCCCGCGCGACAAGGTCGGTACATTCGACACCGAGCTGGTGCGCGAATGGTTCAATGCCTTCACCATCAACGCCGGCGTGACTTTGCACATCGAAACCCTATATGGCGAAAACAGCCATCATATCGCCGAATCCTGTTTCAAGGGTCTGGCAAGGGCGCTTCGTGCCGCGGTCGCGATCGATCCGCGCGCGGCAGGCGAGGTGCCTTCCACCAAGGGTCAGCTCGGCGGCTGATTCCTGGCTTTGTGTTTTACGTTCGCGGCGGAGACATTCGATGCCGGTCTACACAGTACATGCTCCTGTCACCAACGGCGCTGACCTCGCGGCGACCGACAAGGTTGTCTTCGTCCGTGACGGCTTCCATTTCTGGGCCGCGGTTGCGAGCGTGTTCTGGCTGTTGTGGCATCGGCTGTGGCTCGTGCTGATCGGCTGGATCGTGCTGATGATCGCGATCCAGATGGGGATGTCGGCGCTCGGCGCCGGCCGCGGCACGATCTTCGTCGTGGATGTCCTGATCTCCATCCTGATGGGTTTCGAGGCGGCGACGTTGCAGCGCTGGACGCTGTCTCGGCGCAAATGGCGCCAGCTCGATATCGTGGTCGCCGAGGACGAGGAGGCGGCCGAGCATCGTTTCTTCGAGCGCTGGACCGGCCGGCAGCGCGGTCTGGCCAACGACCAATGGGCCGTGGACCGCGGTGGGCCGCCGCCGACGCGCAACATCCCCGGCCAGCCGTTTTCAAAACCACCGCCACCACTGCCGCAGGGCGGGATCATCGGCCTGTTTCCGGAACCGGGAGGACCGCGATGACCGTGGCGATCGTCGACTACGACTCCGGCAACCTTCACTCGGCGGCTAAGGCGTTCGAGCTTGCCGCGCGAAGCATGCAGGATCCGCAGAAAATCATCGTGACGCGCGATCCGGAAGCCGTCTACCGCGCCGATCGCATCGTGCTGCCCGGCGTCGGCGCCTTCGCCGACTGCCGCAAGGGTCTTGACTCCGTGAACGGCATGCTGGAGGCGATGACCGAGGCGGTGCGCGTCAAGGCGCGGCCATTCTTCGGCATCTGCGTCGGCATGCAATTGATGGCGACGCGCGGCAAGGAACACGTCGTCACCGAGGGCTTTAACTGGATCGCGGGTGACGTCGAGAAGATCGCGCCGCGCGAGGAAAACCTCAAGATCCCGCACATGGGCTGGAACACGCTCGACATGACCCGCGAGCATCCGGTGCTGGAGCGGCTGTTGCTCGGGCCGAAGGGCCGCCACGCCTATTTCGTGCACTCCTATCACCTCAACGCCACGGATGAGG
Organism: uncultured Bradyrhizobium sp.; assembly: GCA_902826195.1. GTDB lineage: Bacteria > Pseudomonadota > Alphaproteobacteria > Rhizobiales > Xanthobacteraceae > Bradyrhizobium. The sequence continues at coordinate 3,636 of CADEDX010000216.1, forward strand.
CCGACGTGCTGGCCCGCGCCGATTACGGCGGGCCGGTGACGGCGATCGTCGGCAAGGACACCGCGATCGGCACGCAGTTTCACCCCGAGAAGAGCCAGCGTTTTGGGCTGGCCCTGATCTCGAACTTTTTGAAGTGGAAGCCGTGATTCTCCTTCCCGCCGTCGACCTGAAGAACGGCCAGTGCGTGCGCCTCGAGCAGGGCGACATGGCGCGCGCGACCGTGTTCAACCTTGATCCCGCCGCACAGGCGCGATCCTTTGCCGAGCAGGGCTTCGAATATCTGCATGTCGTCGATCTCGACGGCGCCTTTGCCGGCAAGCCGATAAATGCGCTGGCGGTCGAGGCGATGCTCAAGGCCGTCACGATGCCGGTACAGCTTGGCGGCGGCATTCGCGATCTCAAGACCGTGGAAGCTTGGCTCGATAAGGGGATTGCGCGCGTCATCATCGGCACGGCCGCGGTGCGCGATCCCGAACTGGTGAAGAGCGCCTCCAAAAAGTTTCCCGGTCGCGTCGCGGTCGGCCTCGACGCCCGCGACGGCAAGGTCGCGGTCGAAGGCTGGGCTGAGACCTCGCAGGTGACCGCGCTCGAAATCGCGCAGCGGTTCGAGGATGCCGGCGTCGCCGCGATCATCTTCACCGACATCGCGCGCGACGGCCTGTTGAAGGGTCTCAACCTCGATGCGACGATTGCGCTGGCCGATCGCATTTCCATACCGGTCATTGCGTCCGGCGGTTTTGCTTCTATCGAGGATGTCAAGGCGCTGCTGCGGCCGCGTGCCAAAAAACTCGCCGGCGCCATTGCCGGCCGCGCGCTCTATGATGGCAGGCTAGATCCCGCCGCCGCGCTGACGCTGATCCGCAACGCGCGCGCCGCGTAGGAGTTTCGAGATGTTCAAGGTCCGCGTCATCCCCTGCCTCGACGTCAAGGACGGACGCGTGGTCAAGGGCGTCAACTTCGTCGACCTGCGCGACGCCGGCGATCCCGTCGAGGCGGCAATCGCCTATGACGCCGCTGGCGCCGACGAATTGTGCTTCCTCGACATCACCGCCACCCACGAGAACCGCGGCACCATGCTGGACGTGGTCCGCCGCACGGCGGAGGCTTGCTTCATGCCGCTGACGGTCGGCGGCGGGGTTCGCACCATCGACGACATCAGGACGCTGCTGCGTTACGGGGCCGACAAGGCCTCGATCAACTCAGCGGCGGTCTCCAACCGCGAGTTCGTCAAGCAGGCGGCCGAAAAGTTCGGCGAGCAATGCATCGTGGTCGCGATCGACGCCAAGCGGGTTAAGCGTGCCGGCGGCGGCGAACGCTGGGAAATCTTCACCCATGGCGGGCGCAACTCCACCGGGATCGACGCCATCGAATACGCGCAGGAGGTGGTGTCGCTCGGCGCCGGCGAAATCCTGCTGACCTCGATGGACCGCGACGGCACGCGGCAGGGGTTCGACCTGCCGCTGACCCAGGCGATCGCCGACAGTGTCCCCGTACCGGTCATTGCCTCTGGCGGCGTCGGCAATCTCGACCATCTGGTCGACGGCATCCGCCACGGGCACGCCACCGCGGTGCTGGCGGCCTCGATATTCCATTTCGGCGAATTTACCATACGGCAAGCCAAGGAGCACATGGTGCGAGCGGGGCTGCCGATGCGGCTCGATCCCTGACGACTCGCCGTCACAAAAGTGCTAGGTTTTGTCCCGGGACAGGCGTCGTGAGCTTTTGGCCGGGTCTGAGTGTTGAGTTCAGTTGATGCCGCGTTTCACGATCCATGATCTGGCCGCCACCATCGATGCACG
>CADEDX010000216.1:5534-10151 GCA_902826195.1 uncultured Bradyrhizobium sp.
TTCAGTTGATGCCGCGTTTCACGATCCATGATCTGGCCGCCACCATCGATGCACGGGCTGCATCCGGCGGAGAAGCGTCCTACACCCGCAAATTGCTCGACAAGGGTGCGGAGCACTGCGCCAAGAAGCTGGGCGAGGAAGCGGTCGAGACCGTGATCGCGGCAGTGGAGAACGATCGGGATCATCTGATCGCCGAGAGCGCCGACCTGCTGTTTCATTTGCTGGTGCTGTTGAAGGCGCGCGGCGTCAGGCTCGACGAGGTCGAGGCCGTGCTGGCGCAGCGGACGTCGATGTCGGGGCTCGAGGAAAAGGCGTCGCGCAAGCGCGACTGACCGGAGAGGCAGTTCATGGATATCCGGACTCCCGATCAGCAATACAATCCTTACCGTATCTTCACCCGCGAGCAGTGGGCGCGCTTGCGCGACGATACGCCGATGACGCTGGAGCCGGGCGAATTTGAACGGCTGCGTTCGATGCACGACCGTCTCGACATGCAGGAGGTCGAGGACATCTATCTGCCGCTGTCGCGCCTGCTGTCGATCTATGTCGACGCCACGCTTCGCCTCTATCAGGCGCAACGCCAGTTCCTCGGCATCCGCGACCGCAAGGTGCCCTACATCATCGGCATTGCCGGCTCGGTGGCCGGCGGCAAATCGACCACGGCGCGCGTGCTGCAGGCGCTGCTGGCGCGCTGGTCGCCGCGGCCGAAGGTGGATCTCGTGACCACCGATGGCTTTCTGTTTCCCAACGCCGTGCTGGAGCGGCAGGGCCTGATGCAGAAAAAGGGTTTTCCCGAGAGCTATGACCTGCCGACGCTGCTGTCGTTCCTTTCCGACATCAAGGCGGGCCGCCGTCAGGTGCGGGCGCCGGTCTATTCGCATCTGGTCTACGACATCGTGCCGAACCAGTGGATCGAGATCGATCGCCCCGACATCCTGATCGTCGAGGGCGTCAACGTGCTGCAGACCGGACGCCTGCCGCGCGACGGCAAGGCGGTGCCTGTCGTGTCGGACTTCTTCGACTTCTCCGTCTATATCGACGCGGAAGAACCGGTGCTGCGCGAATGGTATGTGCGCCGCTTTCTCGCGCTCAGGGATACCGCGTTCCACGATCCCAAATCATACTTCCACCGCTATGCGGTGTTGTCGGACGAGGAGGCGACCGCCACTGCGATCGCGATCTGGGAGCGTACCAACCTCGCCAATCTCGAAGACAATATTCTGCCAACCCGCCCGCGCGCGACGCTGATTCTGAAAAAGCGTTTCGATCATCTGGTCGAAACGGTCGCGCTGCGGCGGCTGTAGCGCGAGATCTTGTGGGTGGCAAAAGGCGCATCGCGCCGCGGCCACCATCTTTCCTCGATCCGCAACTGTAACGGTGGGCGCGCTTCGCTTTGCCCACGCTACAATTCTTTTCACTGCGTCCTGTGATTATGGGTTCCTGCGTTCGCAGGAACGACGTGTCTCACGCCGGGATCTGCCGCGACGAGGCCAGCACCGTCAGTGCATCTGCGAGCTTCTCGCGATCGAGCGGCTTGATCAGAAAACCGTCCATGCCGGCCTCGAAACAGGCGTAGCGATCTTCCACCAGCGTGTTGGCGGTGAGCGCCAGGATCGGCGTCCGGCGGTCGGGCTGGCCGGCTTCCAGGCTGCGGATGCGCTTGGTCGTTTCGATGCCGTCGAGATTCGGCATCTGGATATCCATCAGCACGAGATCGTACAGGGTTCCTGCGGATTTCGCCGACAGCCAGGATTCCAGCGCCTCGTTGCCGTCGGTGGTGATGACGGCGTGGTGTCCGAGTTTTGAGAGCAGCGAACGAATCAGCAGCGCGTTGATCTGATTGTCTTCGGCCACCAAGATCGACAGGCCCCTGACCGCCGGCGCCGCCGGCGTCTCGGCCGGTTCGATCGCAGGCTCCAGGCTCGGCGCGGCCACTTCCGGCGCTGTGGTGAGGCGCGCCGCAAGCGAAGCCGCGCGCAGCGGCTTGACCAGATAGCCTGTCAGGGCGGATCCGGCGGATGGCTGCAGTTCCTGCCGCGTCGCCGGCGTGAACATCACGATACGCTGGGTGGCATGCAGCCGCGCGGCTTCGCTGATCCGCGCGATATTGGCCGCACCGATCGCGTGATCGATCAGCACCGCGTGCCAGGACCGCTCGGGCAGCAGGGCTTCCGCGACATCGACGTCCGATACCTTGCAAGCGTGCCCGCCCCAGCGCTGCAGGCGCCGCGTGGTCAGCGAGGCCTCGATACTTGGCGGGGAGATCAGCATGATTGACTGGCCGCAGAGGTCGGGCACCGGGAAGGATGTCTGGTCGCCATCGGCGGCCATCAGCGGGACCGACACTTCGAAGGTCGAACCGATGTCGGGTTGGCTTTCCAGTGAGATGCGACCGCCCATACGTTTGACGATGCGGTCGGAGATGCTCAAGCCAAGCCCGGTGCCGCCGTAGCTGCGCGCTATCTTGTCGTCGGCCTGCTCGAATTCGCGGAAGATGCGTTCCTGCGCCTCGGGCGCTATGCCGATGCCGCTATCGCGTACCAAAAAAGTGATTTCATTCGGCCAAATACCAGGTTCGACGATCAGTGCGACACCGCCGACTGACGTGAACTTGATGGCATTGCCGGCGAGGTTGAGCAGCACCTGCCGCAACCGCGCGGCGTCGCCGATTACACGCTTCGGCAACCGATCGTCGACATAGGCGGCGATTTCGATCTGCTTGGCTTCCGCGCGCGGCGCCAGCAGCTCGGTGATGTCCTCGATCATGCCCGACAGCGCGAACGGACGATGCTCGAGATCGATCTTGCCGGCTTCGATCTTGGAATAGTCCAGCAGTTCCTCGATCAGCGAGAGCAGCGCGTCGCCAGAGGTCTTCACTGCCTTGACATAGGTGGTCTGTTCCGGGGTCAGCGGCGTATCCATCAACAGCCCGCTCATGCCGATGATGCCGTTGAGCGGCGTGCGAATTTCATGGCTCGCCATCGCGAGGAAGCGCGACTTGGCGCGGCTGGCCGCATCGGCTTGGTCGCGAGCCTCGGCCAGCGCCCGCTCGCTTTCGGTGCGGTCGGTGACGTCGCGGCCGACGCTCTGCATTTCCGCCGGTCTCCCGGCGTCGTTGCGGACAAAACCCTCGCGCCATGCGATCCAGCGCGGGCCGAGCGGACCCGACACCTGCTGGTCGTGAACGCGGGTACCGTTCGGCTCCAGCGCGGTGTCGCCCTGTTCGAGAACTTCGAGCGCGAAGCGGGTGCCGATCAATGCTTCGCGCGGCTGTTGTGCAAGATCGCAATAGGCATCGTTGGCGTAGTTGATGCGGCCCTCGGCGTCGCGCAGCACGATCAGGTCGCCCTGCGATTCGAACAATCGCCGGGCGCGCTGTTCAGCCTCCTGCAATTCCCAGTTCCGGTCGGCCAAGGCTTCATTGTGCAGGGCGACCTTGCGCATCTTGTTGCGCATCAGGCGCAGCCGGACGCTCAAGGCAGCCAGCGCGACGCAAGCGAGTGCCAGCAGGAATGAAGCACCGATCGCAAACGAGTGCGGGTCGTAGCCGGAACTTTCGGATCTGCTGCCGGCGATGAATCCGTAGGCGCCGCCGAACACGACCGAGAAGATCATGAAGGAGCGAAGCGTGAAAGTGAGCCAGGGATGCCGGCGGCCGAAACGGCGAAGCCGAAGCTTGATACGGAAGTTCCGTCCCATCGCCAATGACCCTGAAATTGCGGTTGAACCAGGTCGGCGCCTGGCTGTCTGTCTTTGACAGACGATGCGTCGCCGACGTTGCAAAGTGCTTGAGGCGCCCAGCGCGTTGAAACCGCGATGAGATCTTGGTGAATGAACTGCTAAGCCGGCATGGATTGGATTCAGAAGCCGGTTGGTCGAAGGATCGAGTTCAACCCTTGAGTGATGCGGCTTCTAAACGGTGGCGGTTACCGTGGGCGCCGACGATCAGGGTCGCGGCATCGAGCGGAGAGAAGGTCTTCGAGGGTACGAAGATCCGGTAGTCAGCCGGCCCATCCCGCGAAAGATAGATGACGGGATCGGACGCCGAGGCGTCGCGGGAGATCGCGACCAGAAGCTGTTGGGCGTGGCCTTCACAGGCGTCGGCCTCGGCCGTATCGACGTCGTCGATCACGGTGAAGTCGGCTGCTTCCGCGCTGTCGGAAATCTGGACCCGCACGGTGGCGCGGGAAATATCACTGGTGAAACTGACGTGGCGCTGTGCCTGCCAGGAGAGGGGGGCGATCCGGGTAGATGTGCCCGCGATCTCGATGCAGGCTCTGGGTCCGGTCGAAAACTCGCCGCGCGCGAACAGGGCGGCAACCGCCAGCGGAACAGCCGAGGCCAGGATCTTCAAACGCAACATGATACGCTACCCGACAACCATAGGCCGCGACTGGGCCGATGGTTGTCGGACGGTAAAGGAAACTGGTTAACGCAGTATTGACGTCGATTGTCTTTGCGCAATTCGGGATCATTGATGCGAAGTGAGTAGGATGGGTAGAGCGTAGCAAAACCCATTGCTTTCTTGCGCGCCGATTGATGGGTTTTGCTGCGCTCAACCTATCCTCATATGGGGATTTGAGAGTCAAGGCTGTTCTCCTGGTTTGGGTTAGGGGT
>CADEDX010000217.1:0-3955 GCA_902826195.1 uncultured Bradyrhizobium sp.
CGTACAACAAACTGCCGGGGACGCGGGATCCGCGAACCTCTTTTCTACCGGTAGCTCTGGCAACAGAGACGCCAATCACGCGGGGCATCCCGCGTCCCCGGGCCCTCCATCGGGCCCAGAGCGACAGCATCACAGGCGGTTCACACCGGCCTGAAAAGGAGCCCGTGTCCGGCGAAGCACGAGCGCGGGCTCACGAACGTGGACAACCCGCGCCGCTACTGCTCCACCACCGGCGCCATCCACACCTTGGCGCCCGGCGCCTCACCCATCGTGCGAAGCTGCGAGATCAGCGCCTCTGCACGCTGTCGCCCGATCAGGCCTGCGAGTGCGCTCATCATCTGGCCGTTGGATGCGCCAAGTCGCGCCTGCGTCATTGTGCCGGCGATCAGTTCGAACGGCGTCGTCCGGTGGACCTGCATGCGCAGATCGACGCCATCAGCCTCGGTGAAGCCCGCAAGATTGCGCGCCTCCTCGATCGCGGTGATCAGGTCGCCGGTCTTGTTGACAAGACCCTGGGCCAGGGCGTCCTCGCCCGACCACACCCGGCCGCGGGCAATCTCCTGCACCTTCTGCAGAGGCAGCTTGCGTCCCTCCGCTACCAGCCGTGTAAACCGGTCATACGTGCCTTGCAGCGACTGCTGCAGCTTCACCTTCTGCTCCGGAGTGAACTTCTCGGTCGAATACGCGCCCGCAAAATCACCGCCGACCCCCACCGACGCGGGGTTGACGCCGAACTCGCGCAACCCATCTGCAATGGCGAACTTGCCGCCGAACACGCCGATCGAGCCGGTGATGGTCGAGCGCGAGGCGACGATGCTGTCGGCGCTCGCCGCCACATAGTAGCCGCCCGACGCTGCGACCGAGCCCATCGACACGACGACTTTCTTGCCCGACGCCTGCACTTGTTTCACGGCGTTCCAGATCTGGTCCGACGCCGTCGGCGACCCGCCGCCCGAGTCGACCCGGAACACGACCGCGTTGATCTCTTTGTTCTTCGCGATTTCCATCAGCTCCGCCGCGACGCGGTCCGAAGCAAACATCGGCGTGCCGATCGACAGAACGTCGCCCGTGCCGCCGCCGCCTGTGACGATGTCGCCTTCGCCGCCGACGATGGCGATCACCGCCTTGCCGTCGCGCGGCCGGCCGGCATAGTCGGCGATTGCGACGACTTGGCCCTTCGCCTGTTCGCGCGCCGCCGCCGCTGCTTCCTCCGGATAGCCCAGCCTGTCGACGAGCTTCAGCTCAACCGCCCGTTCCGACGAATAGGGGCTCGCCTCCATCAGCGCGCGCAGCGCGGCTGCCTGCATCTTCCGGTCAACCGCAATGTCCGCGATCGAATGGCTCCAGACACTCTCCGCCAGCGCCGTCATCGCCAGCGCGTGTGGCTCCGAATAGCTCTTGCGCTTGTATGTATCGGCCGCGTTCTTGAACTCGTAGAACTGCTCGATCTCCGGAACGATCTTGAACTTCTCGAACGCCCCGCCAAGGAACAGCGTCTCGAACGTGATCCCCGGCGTCTCGAACGACGTCCCCGGCTGCATCCAGATCTCGTTGGCGGCCGAAATCGCGCGATAGGCCGAGGGGCCGGTTGCGAGGAATCCCTGCGTGTGAGCGATCACGAACTTGTCCGCCGCCCGCAGGCGCAGGAAGGCCGACCGCAGCTCCTCCGCGCGCGCCGAGCCGAGATCGACCTCCGGCGCCCGCACGAACACGCCCTTCACATTCGGGTCGCCCGCCGCCGAATTGAGGCGAAGCAGGACTTCCACGAACGACACGTCGCCAAACGCTGCGCTGAACGCATCGGCTGCCGGCTGGTCCGGCCACGACCGGCGCAGGTCGACCTCGATGACGGCGTTGGGAACGCGCTGCGGCTCGCCCGACGGCAGGAACGACATCAGCAGCACCAGCGGGATCAGGACAAAGAACACCACCAGCGCCGCAAGGCCGCCAAGAAAGGTGAGCAGGAAGGTGCGCATGCAGGTCTCCGGATCGAAGCCCTGCATTACCCGCAAACATGCGGCCGCGTAACCGCCTGAATGCCGGCGACGTTAACGATTTGAGTAGGGCGGGAGATGTCCTGGTCGGAGTAGCTGGATTCGAACCAACGACCTCTTGCTCCCGAAGCAAGCGCTCTACCAGGCTGAGCTATACTCCGACGAAGCGGGGCCTATAGCGGCTTTCCGTATGGGGCGCAACGCTGGAAAAGGCGCGGCAAACAGGGCCTTCGCGAAGGACCAAAAGGGCAGAAACTGCGGCAAAACAGGGCCGATCCGGGCAGTTGCTTTCCGCGCGCGAATTGCATAACTCTCCGCCCTCTCCCTGCACTGGGGCGTCGCCAAGTGGTAAGGCAGCGGTTTTTGGTACCGCCATTCCGGGGTTCGAATCCCTGCGCCCCAGCCAGGGAGAAATAGTCTCCGGCCCTGTCGCCGTTGAGACGTGGAATTGCCGAAGCCCACGCGCGGCTCGGCGCCTAGCCGATACCTGCGACGATTTCGGGCAGGCTTCTGCTCGCCGTTGAGCCGGCACATTGGATTTACCTGTCTGCGCCCGTCGGCTAGGTCGGACAGATGAGCCAGGCCGATTTTCTCGAAACCTTCAGCACGATCGAGCAGGTGACGTCGCGCCTCGCAAGTGTGGGCTATGTCTCGACGCGGCCGATTTCCACGGCCGTCTGGCTGGCGCAACAGCTCCGTAAGCCCGTTCTGGTCGAGGGACCTGCCGGGGTCGGCAAGACCGATCTTGCCCAGTCGCTGGCCAAGGCCGCCGACATCCCGCTGGTGCGCCTGCAATGCTACGAGGGCCTGGACGAAAGCCGCGCGCTCTATGAGTGGAAATACGGCAAGCAGATTCTCTACACCCAGATCCTGAAGGACAGGATCAGCGACGTGGTGAAGGACGCCAAGACTCTGGACGGTTCGCTGTCGAACCTGTTTGCATTCGATGACCTGTTTTTCTCGCGCGAATTCCTGGAGCCGCGCCCCTTGCTGCGCGCCATGGAGCAGGAAGGCGGCTCCGTTCTGCTGATCGACGAAATCGACAAGGCCGACGATGAGTTCGAGGCGTTCCTGCTTGAGGTTCTGTCGGACTTCCAGGTGACGATTCCCGAACTGGGCACCATTGCTGCGCGCTCGCCGCCGGTCGTTGTGCTGACATCAAACGCTACGCGCGAACTGAGCGACGCGCTCAAGCGGCGCTGTCTGCACCTCTACATCGGTTTCCCGGAGGCGGAGCGCGAGCGCCAGATCGTCGAGTCGCGCGTCCCGGGCGTGACGGATCTGCTGCTTCAGCAGCTCGTTGCATTCATCCAGCTGCTGCGTGACGAGAACCTGCGGAAGTCGCCCTCGATATCCGAGACCGTCGACTGGGCGCGGACCCTGGTCCTGATGCACGCCAAATCGCTTGAGCCGCAGCTTGTGCGCGAAACCCTTGGCGTAATTCTCAAGCGGCAGAGCGATGTCGACACGATCTACGGCAATGTCGACACCCTGGTGTCAGAGGCCCGAGACGGCGGGGGCCGCAGGAAGCGTTGATGCAAGACGTACTGACCGGCTTCGTGCGCGCCCTGCGACTGGCTGGCGTCCGTGTGTCAACGGCCGAGGCAATGGACGCCGCCCGCGTGGTGATGCTGGTCGGTTACGCTGACCGTGACTCCCTTAAGGCCGCGCTCGGGTCTGCAATGGCGAAGTCGCAGGATGAAAGTTTCGCTATCGAAATCGTCGAGATGCATCACAAGGACAAGAGCGATGTACCGTCGGGCACCGCGTTCCTGCTCGGCGAAGCCGCCGCCGCCGGCCGCGGCATCGACCTGCATGCCCGCTCGGCCCGCGGCCGCGACGGACAGACCGGCGCACGCAGGCCCGGCGATATCGGTTTTGCCGCGCTGCGCGGCGGCACCGTCACCGGCGACCACTCCGTGATCTTCGCCGGCCCGATGGAGCGTATCGAGTTCACCCAC
>CADEDX010000217.1:3965-8685 GCA_902826195.1 uncultured Bradyrhizobium sp.
GCTCTGGGCACATGGTCAGAAGCCCGGCTTCTATACGATGACCGACGTGCTTGGGCTTGCTGATTTCTAGAGTGTTTTCATTTGTGCGGGCGCAGCAATGACGCACCGGTCATGTCTGCGGGCTTCGGCAATTGCATCAAGTCGAGCAACGTTGGGGCAAGATCTGCCAGTCGGCCGTCCGCCAACGACACATCGCCGCCGCCCTGGAGCAACAGCGGCACCGGCCCTGTCGTATGTGAGGTATGCGGTCCGCCGGTTGTGGGGTCGCGCATCATCTCGCAGTTGCCGTGGTCGGCAGTGACCAGCAGCGCACCACCAGCTCTTTGAATCGCATCTACGATTCTCCCGAGCCCGGTATCGACGGTTTCGACCGCTTTGATCGCGGCCGGCAGGCTTCCCGAGTGGCCCACCATATCTGGATTGGCATAATTCAGGACGATCAGGTCGTACTTGCCGGAGTCGATTGCCTCCACCGCTTTTGCCGTCAACTCGGGTGCCGACATTTCCGGTTGCAGGTCGTAGGTTGCGACCTTGGGCGAAGGCACCATGATTCGGTCTTCGCCGGGAAAAGGTTGCTCACGGCCGCCATTGAGGAAATAGGTGACGTGGGGATATTTCTCCGTTTCGGCCATGCGCAACTGGGTACGATTCGCGGCAGAAGTGACTTCCCCCAGGATGTTGGGAAACGTCTCCGCCGGAAACATCGTCTGCATCAGTTTATCCAGATCGTCGCTGTATTGCGTCATTCCGACCGCGGCGGCGAAACGGACGTTGCGCCTGCGCGGGAAAGCAGCAAACGACGGATCGAGCATCGCGCCAAGAATTTCGCGGACGCGATCGGCGCGAAAGTTGAAGCACAGCACGCCGTCGCCGTCCCTGACGCCGGCGTAGTTGCCGATCACCGAGGGTTCAACGAACTCATCGGTGAGATCGTGGGCATACGCTTCCTCGATTGCCGATCGCGCGTTGGGGAATCGTGGAGCTTCGGCTTCGACGATTGCGTTATAGGCCCTGGCTACGCGATCCCAGCGCTTGTCGCGGTCCATCGCGTAGTACCGCCCAATCACGGTGGCAACCGGGACCGATCGCGGAAGCGCGGCTTCCAGCCGCATCAAACTATCGACCGCCGATTTCGGCGGCGTATCGCGCCCATCGGTGAGGACGTGAACGACCGATCGCACGCCATTGTCGGTCAGGATGGCGGCCAGCGCCGCGACGTGGTCTTCATGCGAGTGTACCCCGCCGGGAGAAACAAGACCGACGAGATGGCAGGTGCCACCGCTTTGTTTCAGCGTCTGGATCAGGGAGCGGAGGGCGTCGGCGGATTTGATACTGCCGGATGCAATCGCGTCGTTGATACGCGGCAAGTCCTGCATCACGACGCGGCCTGCGCCGATGTTGAAATGCCCAACCTCGGAATTTCCCATCTGGCCATCGGGCAGACCGACATCGCGTCCAGAGGTCTTCAGGAGCGCGTGCGGACTTGTGGTCCAGAGACGATCGAAATTCGGGGTGTAAGCCTGCCGAACGGCATTGTCGGCCGGATCTTCGCGCCAGCCCCAGCCATCCAATATGGCCAGCATCACCGGACGACGTTCTTGCATGGGCTCACCTTCCACTGTTGAGACAGGTGGTTGTGAGCGATCATTTAGTGGTCGTCAATCGCTACCGGTAGGGGCAATGCTGTCGGGTCTATTGGAGTTTTCCAGCCAAATGCAAAGAGTTAGGTTGCTTGCTGGCTCTCAAGGAAAGCGCCAACCGCGCGCGGGCGATGTTCCGGCGGAAGCCTGCGCGGTGGGCGCCGTCAATGCAGCCCCAGCTGCCCCGCTTCCCAGCCGAGCATCGCCTGTTTGCGCGTGATGCCCCAGTGATAGCCGGTCAACGTGCCACCCTTGCCCAGCGCGCGGTGGCACGGCACCACGAACGACACCGGGTTGCGGCCGACGGCCGCGCCGACCGCACGCGAAGCCTTTGGCTTGCTGATCTTGTTGGCGATGTCGGAATAGCAGACCGCGCGTCCCATCGGGATTTTCAATAGCGTTTCCCATACCCGCACCTCGAAATCGGTGCCGATCAGGATCACGCGGAGCGGCTGGTCGGGCCGCCACAGTTTTGTGTCGAAGATGCGCTGCGCCAGGCCGGTGGTGCCGTCATGGTCCTCGACATAGGTCGCGTTCGGCCAGCGCCGCTTCATGTCGGCGAATGCCGTCGGCTCCTCGCCGGGGTCAGCGAAGGCCAGCCCCGCCAGCCCGCGGTCGCTCGCGATCACGATCGCGGTGCCGAACGGGCAAGGGTGTAAGCCATAGCGCAGCGTCATGCCGGCGCCGCCGTTCTTCCATTCGCCGGGCGACATCGCCTCATGGGTGACGAACAGATCGTGCAGTCGGCCCGGCCCCGACAGGCCGGAATCGAGGGCGGCATCGAGCACGCTGGCGGAATCGCGCAGTAGGCCCTTAGCGTGGTCGAGGGTGAGCGCCTGCATAAAGGCCTTCGGCGTCAGCCCGGCCCAGCGGCGGAACAGATGATGCAGTTCGTCCGGCGTCACGGCGGCGGCATCCGCCATCGCCTCGATGGTCGGCTGCGCGCGCCAGTGCTCGGAGATGAAGGCGATGGCGCGGCGCACGGAATCGTAATCGCGCAGCGCGGCATTCTGGGGGCCCGGCTTGGTCAGGCGCTGGTCATGTATGGCGAGGGTCATCATGGGGTTTGACTTAGGGCTCATGCGCGGATCAAACCACCCGGTTTCCGACAACCCAATCGTAGCGTTTTCGAACGAAGTGGGAACCGGTTCGCGTCAAGAAAACGCGTCAAGAATGAAGCCTTATCCGAGGGGATTGTAGGTGATGCCGCGCTTGGCGGTCTGTAACGCCGCCAGTAAGGCCTTGGAAAAGCTTTCCTTTTCCTCCGGTCCCAGAAAATGGCCGATGGAGAGACGGCGGCCCCGGGAGACCAGATAGAGCCGCTCGATGCCGAATTCGGGGTCGCCCGTCCTTTCGAGCTGCACCCAGAGCGGATTGAGCGTCCATTCCATGACATCGCCGCGATGGCTGACCCGGCGCACGCGCAACTCCGACGGCGTCATCACGATGTCCTCGGTGGCCGAGGCGCTGCGGAAATTCACGCGAAAGGCCCAGTAGATTGCCAGCACATCGAGGCCAAAAAAGCCGAATACCGGCCAGGCACCCATCAGCCAGAAGGCGATGCCGGCGACGAAGCTGACGATGCCGATGAACGCCATCAGCACCGTGAAGCCGGTGCGGTTGAGCGAGCGATGCGGTGTCACCCGCGCCGAAAACAGCGTCGGCTGGTCGGGCGGCGGATCAAAGTCGTTGCCTGCGGTCATAGCGTGTCAGTATATCCCGATCATGGCTAAAATCATCCGCTCAAAAAGCGCAAAAAAAACCGGCGTTTCACCGGTGCCGAAAAAACCGGCAAAGAAGGCTGTCAAGGCCGCGCCGAAGAACTCTGCGAAGTCAAAATCTTCAAAGCCAAGACCCTGGACGGCAGCCGAGGTCCACGAGGCATTCAGCCGCTTTCGCAAGGCGAACCCGGAGCCGAAGGGCGAGCTGGAGCACCTCAACCCCTACACGCTGCTGGTGGCCGTGGTGCTGTCGGCGCAGGCGACCGACGCTGGCGTCAACAAGGCAACGCGTCCGCTGTTTGCAGTCGCCGACACACCGCAGAAGATGCTCGATCTCGGCGAAGAGAAAGTGCGCGAGTACATCAAGACCATCGGACTCTACCGCAACAAGGCCAAAAACGTCATCGCGCTGTCGGAGAAGCTGATCGCCGAATTCGGTGGCGAGGTGCCGCGCACCCGCGCGGAGATCGAGACGCTGCCGGGCGCCGGGCGCAAGACCGCCAATGTCGTGCTCAACATGGCCTATGGCGAGCACACCATGGCGGTGGACACCCATGTGTTTCGCGTCGGCAACCGCACGGGGCTGGCGCCCGGCAACACGCCGCTCGAGGTCGAACTCGGGCTGGAGAAAGTGATCCCGCCGGAGTTCATGCTGCACGCCCACCACTGGCTGATCCTGCATGGGCGCTATACCTGCCTCGCCCGCAAGCCGCGCTGCGAGGTGTGTCTGATCAACGATCTCTGCCGCTGGCCGGAAAAGACGGTGTGAGGGGCTGCTCTGCCGCGACACCTTTGCGACATCAAAGGGCTAAAATAACCGCATGATCGCGCGCTCTCCTCTGTCGGGGTACCGACAGGCAGGACAGCGATATGAACCAAACGGCCGCGCTGGTTTCGCTGGCAACCTCGATCCCGCCGCATCAATTCCATCAGAAGCAAATCCTCGAAGCGGCGCACGATCTCCTCGCTGATCGTTACCCGCAGTTCGAGACGCTTTCGGGCTTGTTTGCCAATACCGGCATCCGGCATCGCTATGGCGTCAAGCCCATCGAATGGTATCTCGAACGGCGCGGCTGGCCGGAGCGGACGTTAGCTTTCCTGGAAGGCGCGGAATCCCTGTTCGTCGATGTCGCGCGCAAAGCCATTGCGCGTGCCGACCTCTCGGCCCGTGATATCGACACCGTCGTCACGGTATGTTCGACCGGCATCGCAACGCCGACGCTGGAGGCGCGCGTCGCCGGCAAGCTCGGCTTGCGCAGCGACGTGTCGCGCGTGCCCGTCTTCGGGTTGGGGTGCGCGGGAGGCGTGTCGGGGCTGTCGATCGCCTCGCGCCTTGCACAGGCGCGGCCCGGCACCAAC
>CADEDX010000217.1:8737-10136 GCA_902826195.1 uncultured Bradyrhizobium sp.
GCGCGACGCGGAGCGAGGCGACAGGCGAAAAGCAGTGGCGCGACACGCTCGATATCATGGGGTGGAGCGTCGACCCGGAGGGATTTGGCGTCATTTTTCAGCGCACGATCCCCGATTTTGTCGCCGAGCATTTCGGCCCCGCGGTAATGGAAATGCTTTCGCGGATGAAGCTGTCTGCCGCGGATATCGATCGCTTCATATGCCATCCCGGCGGGACCAAGGTCATTGCGGCGTTGGAGCGAGCGCTGGCGCTGCATCAGGGGACGCTCGACCATGAACGCGAGGTGATTGCCGACTACGGCAACATGTCGGCGCCGACGGTTCTGTTCGTGCTCGAACGGGCCATCGCCCAAGGTCTGCCGGCACGGTCGCTGCTGACCTCGCTCGGCCCCGGCTTCACGGCAAGCTGCGTCGCATTGCGGCACGCCGCGTGAGCTTCGCGTCGATCATTCTTCTGCTGGTCACGCTGCAGCGATTGGGCGAGCTCGTTCTATCCCGCTACAACACGTCCCGGCTTCTGGGCCGCGGCGCGGTGGAGGTCGGTGCCAGCCACTATCCGCTGGTCGTGTCGGTTCACGCGGCGTGGTTGATCGCGTTGTGGATCTGGGGCCGTGATCAGGAGGTCATTGTCCCGGCGCTGGCGGGTTTCATCGTCCTGCAAGGCCTGCGGCTATGGATCCTTGCCACGCTGGGGCCGCGATGGACCACACGTATCATCGTGCTGCCGGGCGAGCCGCTGGTCGCGTCGGGGCCCTACAGATATTTCGCGCATCCGAATTATGCCGTCGTCGCTGGAGAGATCGCGCTGCTTCCGCTTGCCCTGCATCTGCCCTTGCTTGCGTTGATATTTACCGCGCTCAATGCCGCGGTGCTCGCCATCCGGATTCGTGCCGAAGCCCACGCGCTCGCCGCGACGGGTGAGCGGCTTGCACGTCCAGCCCAATGAGCAATCGGCTGCAGCCCCCGTCGGACGCCCCGCTCGTCACGCCTTCGATCGGGACCTGGGCCAGCTTCCTCCTGATGTGCCTTGGCATGTTCATGGCCATCCTCGACATCCAGGTGGTGGCCACGTCGTTGCCGGCGATCCAGCAGGCGCTTGCGATTTCCCCGGACGCCATGAGCTGGGTCCAGACCGCCTATCTGATCGCAGAGGTCGTCGCGATACCGCTCACCGGCCTGTTCACGCGTGTCCTGACGTTGCGGTGGCTGGTCGCCTCGGCGGTGACGCTCTTTACTTTGGCATCAATCGGCTGCGCCTATAGTGGCGGCTTTACCGTGCTGCTTATATTCCGCGTGGTGCAGGGATTTGCCGGTGGCGTACTTATCCCAGCGGTATTTACCGCGGTATTTTTGCTATTTCCACAGAGGCTTCATGCCGTCGCCACCACGATCGGCGGAG
>CADEDX010000218.1 GCA_902826195.1 uncultured Bradyrhizobium sp.
TCGGCATCGGCGTCGTCACCGCCAAGGGCGCCAACATCCTCGAGCTCGGCAAGGAGGTCGAGAAGGCGACCGCCGATTTCATGAAGGCCGTGCCGCAGGGCATCGAGGTCGAGCAGATCGCGGACCAGCCCAAAGTGGTCGAGCGCGCCGTCGGCGAGTTCGTGCACTCATTTATCGAGGCGCTCGCCATCGTGCTGTTCGTCTCGTTCGTGGCGCTCGGCTGGCGCACCGGCATCGTGGTCGCGATGTCGGTGCCTCTGGTGCTCGCCATCGTCTTTATCGTCATGAATGCGATGTCGATCGACCTGCATCGCATCACGCTCGGCGCGCTGATCATCGCGCTCGGTCTTCTGGTCGACGACGCCATCATCGCGGTGGAAATGATGGTCGTGAAAATGGAACAGGGCTGGGACCGCGTCCGCGCGGCGTCCTTTGCCTGGGAATCGACCGCGTTCCCGATGCTGACGGGAACGCTGGTCACGGCCGCCGGCTTCCTCCCCATCGGCTTTGCCAATTCGGCGGTCGGCGAATACGCCGGCGGCATCTTCTGGATCGTGGCGATTGCGCTGGTCGCATCCTGGTTCGTCGCGGTGATCTTCACGCCCTATATCGGCGTCAAGCTGCTGCCCAACATCGCGGTCCACCACAACCACGATCCGCACGCGATCTACGAGACGCGGATGTATCGCGGCCTGCGCGCTGTGGTGCAGTGGTGCGTCGACCACCGGGTCAAGGTGGTGCTGGCCACGGTTGGCGTGTTCGTGCTCTCGATCGTGGGCTTCGGCCACGTCCAGCAGCAGTTCTTCCCGCTGTCGGAGCGGCCGGAATTGTTCCTGCAGTTGCGCCTGCCGGAAGGCACCGCCTTCAATGTCACGGAAAAGTCCGTGAAGAAGGCCGAGGAACTGCTCAAGGACGACAAGGACATCGCGACCTACACTTCCTATGTCGGTCAGGGGTCGCCGCGCTTCTGGCTCGGTCTCAATCCGCAGCTGCCAAACGAGGCGTTTGCCGAGATCGTGATCGTCTCCAAGGACGTCGAGGCCCGCGAGCGGATCAAGGCGCGGCTGGAGAAGGCGGTCGCGGCGGGCGATCTTAACGAAGCCCGCGTCCGGATCGACCGCTTCAATTTCGGTCCGCCCGTCGGCTTCCCCGTGCAATTCCGCGTGATCGGTCCCGACGCCAACACCGTGCGCGACATCGCCTACAGGGTGCGCGACGCCATGCGGCAGAACAAGAACGTCGTGGAGCCGCAGCTCGACTGGAACGAGCAGTCGCCTTACCTCAAGCTGGTGGTGGATCAGGACCGCGCCCGCGCGCTCGGCCTGACCCCGCAGGATGTTTCACAGGCGCTCGCCATGCTGATTTCGGGCGCGCAGGTCACGACGATCCGCGACGGCATCGAGAAGGTCGGCGTGGTCGCGCGTGCGATTGCCTCTGAACGGCTCGATCTCAAGAGCGTCGGTGACCTCACTGTGACGTCACGCAACGGCGTCGCCGTGCCGCTGCAGCAGATCGCCAAGATCGAGTATTCCCATGAGGAGCCGATCATGTGGCGGCGCAACCGCGACATGGCGATCACGGTGCGCACCGACGTCGTCGACGGGGTGCAGGCGCCCGACGTCACCAACCAGATCTGGCCCCAGCTGAAGGAGATCCGCGACCATCTCGAGCCGGCCTACCGGATCGAGCCGGGCGGGGCGTTCGAGGAATCCGCCAAGGGCAACGCCTCGATCTTCGTGCTGTTTCCGCTGATGGTCATGGTGATGCTGACGCTCTTGATGATCCAGCTCCAGAGCTTCTCGCGGCTGTTCCTGGTGTTCCTGACCGCGCCGCTCGGCATCGTCGGCGCCTCGTTCGGCCTCAACGTCGCCAACCAACCGTTTGGTTTCGTGGCGTTGCTCGGCCTGATCGCGCTGGCCGGCATGATCATGCGCAATGCCGTGATCCTGGTCGATCAGATCGAGGCGGATGTCTCCCAGGGCCTGACGCGCAGGGAAGCCATCGTCGAGGCCACCGTTCGCCGAGCGCGCCCCGTGGTGCTGACGGCGCTGGCCGCGATCCTGGCGATGATTCCGCTGTCGCGATCGGCCTTCTGGGGCCCGATGGCGATCACCATCATGGGCGGTTTGTTTGTTGCAACCTTCCTGACCTTGCTGTACCTGCCGGGCCTGTACGCGCTGTGGTTCAGGAAGAGCCTGGACGAAGCCGGCCGCGCCGAGCAGCCTGATCTTGCGCCGCAACATCAGGCCACGGAGGCCAGGGGTCCGCATGCAATTCCGCTTGCCGACGCCGCCGAATAATTGAACATTGAGAACTGACATGGCGCTGGTTTCGGAACACGTCGAGACGGACACCCGGGAGAAGATTCTCGAGGTGGCGGAGCGTCTGTTTCGGCAGATGGGCTACCAGAAGACGACGGTGGCCGACATCGCCAAGGAACTGCGGATGAGCCCCGCTAACGTCTATCGCTTCTTCGATTCGAAGAAGTCGATCCACGAAGGCGTGGCGCGGACGCTGATGGGCGAGGTCGAGGTCGAAGCGCGCCAGATCGCGGCGCGCCCCGGTCCGGCGATACCCCGCATGCGCGAGCTGCTCAAGACCATCAACCGGATGAACACCGAGCGCTATGTCGGCGATTCCAAGCTGCACGAGATGGTCGAGATCGCGATGGAGGAGGATTGGGACGTCTGCGTCACCCATATCGAGTGCGTGACCGGCATCATCGGCCAGGTGATCGCCCAGGGCGTGGCGTCAGGCGAGTTCGAGGCCCCGGACCTGCCGCTGTCGGCGCTCTGTACCTGCACCGGCATGATCCGCTTCTTCCACCCGCAGATGATCGCGCAGGCCATGAACAAGCCCAGCGCCACGATCGACCAGATGATCGATTTCCTGCTCCGTGCGCTTGAGCCTCGCAAGGCGAATTGACCGGCATTCACCGGTTGACTTCCCCGTCGATCCGGGGCGATGCCTAGGCATCGAATTCGGACTCACAAGGAAACAACCGACGTGACCACCAAAGACCTGCACTATTACGAGCCGAAGAACGGCCACGGCCTCAAGCACGATCCCTTCAACGCGATCATCGCGCCGCGCCCGATCGGGTGGATCTCCTCGCGCGACGGCAGCGGCAACATCAATCTGGCGCCCTACAGCTTCTTCAACGCCTTCTGTTACGTGCCGCCGATCATCGGCTTCTCCTCGACGAACTGGAAGGACAGCGCGGGCAATATCCAGGACACCGGCGAGTTCGTCTGGAATCTCGCCACCATGGATCTGGCCAAGCAGATGAATGCGACCGCGGCCCATGTCGCCCGCGATGTCGACGAGTTCAAGATCGCGGGGCTTACAGCTGCGCCCTGCAAGCTCGTCAATGTGCCCCGCGTGGCGGAAAGCCCGGTCGCCTTCGAATGCAAGCTGACGCAGATCGTCCAGTTGCAGGGCGCCGACGGCAAGAAGGCGCAGGCCTGGGTCACTTTCGGCGAGGTCGTCGCCGTGCACATCGACAAGGCCTTCATCCACGACGGCGTCTACCAGACTGGACTGGCCCACCCGATCGTCCGCGCCGGCCGCCGCGGCGACTACTTTGAGATCAAGCCGGAAAACATGTTCGAGATGATCCGGCCTGATTGAAACTTGCTCGCCCATCTGAAGGGTGGAACCGCAGGTTTTCCTCACCACCTAGACGTCGCGATCGGCGTCGCGGCATGCCTGTTGAAACAGCTTCAATGCACCGCCGACATTTCGCTTCTTCACCGTGATCGAAGCGATCGTTCCGCGGCTTTCGGGCAGGTCGATATCGAGTGCGCGCAACCAGGCGCGGTTGGCGCGTTGCCGGACCATCCTCTCCGGCAACATTGTCAGGAACCGTCCGCTGGCCAGCAGGTTCAGCCGCATATGAACCGACAGTGTCGTGACGATCGTCGGCGGCAGCGGTAGTTTCCGTCGCTGGAATACGTCGACCACGACGCGGCCGAGAAATGAGTCAGGCGGGGACAACGTCCAAGCCTGGTCCATCGTATCGGCGAGCGAAACACTTTTGCGCTTGAGCAGCGGGTGGTGCCGGTCCGCCAACACGGCGAGCGGCGCCTTCAGCAGGACTTCGGCGGCCAGGTCATCGGCGGCGGAATCCGCAGTCCAACGCGTAACCACGACGTCGAGCGCGCGTTCGCGCAGCTCACGTACCAGCGTCGTCGTGTCGCTCACTGATACCTGGTAGGTGATGCGCGGATAGGCCAGCGACAACTGGCCGATGACCTCGGCGACAAAGCCGGTAATGGGCTCGGTCGTCCCGACGCGAACTTCGCCCCGGACCGGATCCGAGACGCGCCGGATGTCCTCCATTCCTTCCCGTAACTCGTCGAAGATGGTGCGGCTGCGGTTGATCAGGAGGCGGCCGGATGCGGTGAGTTCGACGCCGCGCGCAGAACGGTCGAGAAGAGTAGCGCCGACGGTGTGCTCCATGTCGGCAATGGCCTTGGAAATGGCCGGTTGGGAGAGGGCGAGTTGCCGCGATGCGCGGGCCATGCTGCCGGTCTCGGCCACCACCTGAAGTGTATGCAGGTCTTTCAGCCGCAATCGGCGACCGATGCGATCGTCCCACATGGCCTGCCTCTCTAACTAATGGTTATAGGTCAATAGAGAATTACGAATTCTCCTTATAGCTGGAGCTTGCCAATATGGCGAGAGAGGGACCCGGCCGGTTCTCAGTGGACGCTCCAAAAAAGAGGATTCTGATGAGCATCATGACGCGTCGACTGATGTTGGCTAGTCTTGCCGCCTGCGTCGCACAGCCGGTTTTCGCGCAGGGCCCGCAGCAAACCTTGAAGATTGTTTTTTCCTATCCGCCAGGCGGCTCGGCGGACGCTGTCGTCCGAACGGTAGCAGAGCAGCTGCAGCAATCTCTCGGCAGACCAGTGATCGTCGAGAACAAAACCGGGGCCGGCGGACGCATCGGCGCACAAGCGGTCAAGGATGCTCCGGCGGATGGCTCGACGCTATTGTTCGCCGCCGCGGCACAGTTCACGCTTCAGCCGCACGTCCTGGCAAATCTCGGCTACGATCCGTTCACGGATTTCTTGCCGGTGTCGCGGATCATCAAGTTCGATCAGGCGCTGGTGGTCGGCAGCCAGGTTCCCGCTCGATCGATCGGAGAACTTGCGGCCTGGCTGAAGGCCAATCCGGATCAGGCCGCTTTCGGTTCGCCCGGTGCCGGAACGGGAGCGCACTTCGCTGGCCTCGAGTTCGGTCGGACGTTCGGCATAGTGATGCGCCACGTGCCCTATCGCGGCACGCCCGCCGCGCTGCCCGATCTGATCGCCGGACGGCTTCCGATCTACCTCGCTTCCACCGCCGAACTCGTGGAGCATCACAAGAGCGGCGGCCTGCGCATATTGGCGACCGCGGGCGGCGAGCGCTTGGCCATGCTTCCCGATATCCCGACCTTGAAGGAAAGCGGCGTCAATATCGAGGCGCCGGGCTGGTTTGCCTTTTACGCGGCGTCAGGCACGCCCAAGGCAATGGCGGATCGCCTCGAACAGGAGATTGCGGCGGCCGCCGCTATGCCTGCGGTGCGCACCAAAATCGAGGCCCTCGGCTTTCAGGCCACCGACCCGTCCTCACAAAACCTGACGCGCGTTCAGCGTGCCGAGTTCGACGCGTGGGCGGACGCTGTGAAGGTCGCGGGCTTCAAGCCCGAGTAGGCGGCAAGGCGACCTCTTCGGCGTGGGCAGGGAACTCCGGCCTGTTCAAAGTCTTTATTGGGCGGTATCGCGGAGAATGCCGATGATTCGCCTGTCTGCCGGAATGTTGCTGCTCACCTTTTTGGTTGCTCCGGCCGTTGCCGCGCCCGACGCGGCCGCGATCAACAATGCGGAATTCAAGGGCAAGGTACCGGACGAAGACCGGATTCACCCTGTTGTCGTCAAGGCGCAGGTGCTGCTCGACCGTGCCCATTTTTCACCCGGAGAAATCGACGGCAAGCTCGGCGAGAACGCGGAGAAGGCCCTCATGGCCTTTTCCGAATCGAAAGGCCTCGCCGTGGGCAAGCAGATCCTGACGTCGGAGGTCTGGGGTGCCTTGCTGGCCACCAGCTCGGATCCCGTCGTCATCGACTACAAAATCACGGAGAAAGACCTCAAAGGCCCGTTTCTCGCCAAGATGCCCGCGAAGATGGAGGACATGAAGGACCTCAAATCGCTGGATTATACGAGTCCGCGCGAGGCGCTCGCCGAAAGATTCCACATGAGTGAGGCGCTGCTCGACGCGCTCAACCCAGGCAAGAAATTCGACGAGGCCGGTCAGACTATTTCGGTCGTGAACACTCTGCCGAAAGCGGCCAGCGCCCGGCCAAAGCAGGCCAGACCCATGGCGGCGCGCGTCGCGGTGGACAAGGACGCCCAGACAGTCAAGGTTCTCGGCAAGACCGGCGAGTTGCTCGCCTTCTTCCCGGCAAGCGTCGGGAGCGACGAGAAGCCGACGCCAAGTGGCGTGCTCAAGGTGACCTCGATCGATGCGCTTCCGAACTACCGCTACAACCCGGACTACAAGTTCAAGGGCGTCAAATCCAAAGAGGCGTTTACAATCAAGCCCGGCCCCAACAATCCCGCCGGCACGCACTGGATTGGCCTTTCGTCGGCGAGCTATGGCTTTCACGGCACGCCGTATCCTGCGAAAGTCTCCAAATCGGAATCGCACGGCTGCGTGCGCCTCACCAATTGGGACGTCGACCGGCTGGCGAAGTTGCTGAAGAAGGGCACCGAGGTCGCCTTCATCGAGCGCGAGGCGGCGAGCAACAAGTGACGTCCTGCCTGCGGCAATCTTCCTCGCCAACCACCGTTTGCAATGATGCGTGCGAACGGCGAAGATAGCGCCATGCCTTCCGGCGCATTCCAAAAGTCCGTTCGACATCTGTATGAAGGCGCCACGCCGGACGGCGTCCGCTTCCGCTACGGGCTGCTGGCATTCGACATCGTCACCGTCCTGTTCATCATCGCCACGTCGTTCCTGCCATCGAACGACATCACGGAAGCGCTCGACATTGTGTTCGGCGTCGTCATTTTCGCCGATTTCGCCGCGCGGCTGTTTGCCAGCCGCCACCGCCTGCGCGAATTCAGCCGCTTCTCGACCTGGACCGACATCGTTGCGATCATTTCATTCCTGGCGCCGCTGGCCGGCGAAGCCGGTGGATTCTTGCGGATATTGCGAACGTTGCGGCTGCTGCGCGACTACCAGATGCTGTCCCGGTTACGCCAGGACAGCACGTTCTTCCAGCGCAACGAGGAGGTTATCTTTGCCGTCACCAACCTCGCGGTCTTTATCTTCGTGATGACGGCGATCGTTTACGAGACGCAAAAGTTCCGTAACCCGCAGATCGGGAATTATGCGGATGCGCTGTACTTCACCGTCACTGCACTGACGACGACGGGCTTTGGCGACATTACCCTGCCGGGGACGACCGGCCGCATGATTACCGTCGTCATCATGATTTTTGGCGTGACCCTGTTCTTCAATCTCGCCCGCGCGCTGCTCTCGCCCAGCAAGGTGCGTTTTTCCTGCCCGGCCTGCGGGCTGCAACGCCACGACAGCGATGCGGTGCACTGCAAGGCCTGCGGCAAGCTGCTGAACATCCCCGACGAAGGTTTGACATAGCGGCGATCGGTTAGATCATTTGTCCGTCGCGAACGCGTCGTAGACCAGTTTCCTGAACGCAGGCGTGATGCGGCCGCGTTCGTTCTGGGTTTGCTCGAGCAGGATGTAAATCATGTCCAGTTTCGGATCGACGCCGAAGTAGGTGCCGCTGCCGCTGTCCCATTTGAGTTCGCCGATCGAACCCGGTGGCGGCGGTATGGCGCTTCCCGGATCGGTGCGCACGGCAAAACCATAGCCGTAGCCAAAGCCGTCGCCGGGAAAGTAATAATAGTCGCGCGCAACGCCTGAGCCGGGACCGATATGGTCCGATGTCATCGACTTGAATGCATCCGGGCTCAGGTAGTGTTTGCCGTCCAGTTGCCCGCCTTCCAAAATCATCTGGGCAAACCGGGCATAGTCGTTCAGGGACGAAACGAGGCCGCCCCCGCCGGACTCCCATTCCGCGTGGGCGCGGCGTTGAGCCTCCGCGAGTTTCAGAATGCCATCGCTGGGCAGCGGCTGCGCCATCCGTGCGCGTTCGCCAGCTGTTTCCAGTGTGAATTTCGTGCTGGTCATGCCGAGCGGGTCGAAAATATGCTGCTTCTCGAATTGATAGAGCGTCTGCCCGGCGACGATCTCGATGACGCGTCCGAGGACGTCGGTCGAATGTCCGTACCGCCACAGCGTTCCTGGTTGCCGCGCCAACGGCAATCTGCCGATGCGATTGGCAAACACCGTGTTGTCGTAACGTCCGTCGAAAAGGCCGGATTCCGAATAGGCCTTCATGATCAGTTTGCCGCCGATATAATCGTACGTGATGCCCGACGTATGGCGCAGCAGGTCCATCACGGTCACGGGCCGATCTGCCGGCACAAGCTGTAGAACCCTCTCGCCGTCGGTCGTGCCGGAACTCACGCCAACCTTTTCGTCGGCAAACGCCGGGATGAATTTGGACACGGGGTCGGTGAGCGAGAGCTTGCCGGCGTCGATCAACATCATTGCCGCGACGCTGGTGATCGGCTTCGTCATCGAATGAAGCGCAAAGATCGTGTCCGCGGTCATCGGAACGCCGGTCGTGACGTCCTGGACGCCGAAGCATTTCAGATAGACCGGCTTGCCGTGTTGCTGGATCAGCACGACCGCGCCCGGCAGTTTTCCGGCCGCAATCTCATTGTCGAAGAATTCCGTGATGCGCGCGAGTCTTTCGGGCGAGGGAGCAGGGATCTTGGCCGGAGGGCTGGCCATGGCCGTTTGGGACCAGATGGCCAACAACAGAACTGCAGCGAGGAGTCGTCCGGCGCACGCCTTCGCGTTGCAATGCAATATATGCCGAGTGAGTGTCATCATTTGCTTTGTCCAGTGGACAAGGGCCGGCCGGAGAATACGAGGAAGCTCCGAATGATTAGCACATCGTCCACCTTGCAGCCATGTGGGCACTCGCCCCGAAAGTCCCGATCGGCAAAGCGTTGACGAAGTAACGCCACGATCGAACGCCAGCTTGAATCAGGGAGCCGAATGGAAAGCAGCTCTCGCAACCGGAAACGGACCGGACTAACCTTGGGTAGCCAGGCCGGATCAACGGCCGGCACAAACATTGGGAGGATGCATGAAACAGCCGGAACGGCGCGATCCAGAAACCGCGTTATCGCGACGCACCCTTGTCCACGGTCTGGCGTTATGCGCCGGCGCCACCGTGGCCGGCGCAGGCGCAGCGCTTGCACAGAGTGGGGCTCAAGGCGGTCCGCAACCCGGCCCGGTGGCGCCGCCCTCCACGATCACCAACCCGCCGCGCGATTTCAGTCCGCGAGGCGCACCGACCACCTATTTCTGGGATCCGGATATCATCGCGGTCGATCCGTCCTTTAACAATCTCGCCCAGCCCAACACGGCGATCAAGCGCCTGTACACCGGGTTGCTGTGGGCCGAAGGGCCGGCCTGGAGCGCGCAGGGCCGCTATCTGCTGTGGAGCGACATTCCCAACAACAGACAGATGCGGTGGTCGGAAGATGACGGGCACGTCAGTGTTTTCCGCACGCCGTCCAACAATTCAAACGGCAACTCGTTCGACTTCCAGGGGCGCCAGCTTTCCTGCGAACACCTCGCCCGCCGCGTGGTGCGCTACGAGCATGACGGCACCGCAACCGTGCTGGCCGACAATTTCGACGGCAAGAAGCTGAACTCACCCAACGACGTCGTCGCCCATCCCGACGGCAGCTACTGGTTCACCGATCCGCCCTATGGCGGCCAGCTTTATGAGGGCGAGCCTGATGTTGCAGGCGGTCCGAGCAACGCGAGCGGCAAGCTCAATCCGAAGATCGGGCAGCCGGCCGGCTTCGTGCCGGGCCGGCGCGAACTGCCGACCAACTGTTACCGCATCGATCCCTCAGGTCGTCTCGATCTCGTGGTGACCGAAGAACAGGTGCCTGATCCCAACGGGCTCTGTTTCTCGCCCGATTTCAAGAAGCTCTATGTTGCCTCGACC
>CADEDX010000219.1 GCA_902826195.1 uncultured Bradyrhizobium sp.
GTCGTGTGCCTTCGTGCTTGGCTTTTCCACTGTGTTTGTTGCCCTTGGCGCGTCGGCGTCGCTGATCGGCAGGGCGGTGAGCGAGCATTTCGAGACGCTTGGGATTGTCGCCGGCGTGGTGATCGTGATCCTCGGCCTGCACTTCCTCGGCCTGTTCAGGATCGGTGTGCTGTTTCGCGAGGTCCGTTTTCAGAGCGTCACCAGGCCGGCAGGCTATTTCGGCGCTTACTTGGTCGGCCTCGCCTTTGCGTTTGGGTGGACGCCTTGCGCGGGTCCCGTATTGGCGGCGATCCTGATCGTGGCCGGTGGCGAGGCGTCGGCCGCTCGCGGCACGTTGCTGCTCGGTACCTATGCGCTCGGCATCGGCATCCCCTTTTTGCTGGCGTCGCTGTTCTCGGGGCCATTCATCAGATTGGTGGCGCGCGTGCGCAATTACATGGGCGGCATCGAGAAGGCGATCGGGGCCGGACTGGTCCTGACCGGGATTCTGTTCCTGACAGGTGGCATGCCGCGTATCGCCGGCTGGTTGTTGCAGACGTTTCCAGCGTTCGGCCTTGTTGGATGAAGGGAGGAGGCACCCATGCTGACAAGACGACAGGCTGTCGCTGCCGTTGGTCTTAGTGCGTTAGGTCTTCGTGCCTCGCCGGCAGCGGCCAAGCCAACGCTCGGTGAGGACGGGCTGTATCAGATGGACTGGTATCTGGAGAGCTTCCTCGATCTGCCCGAGGATCTCGCCGGCGCAACCGCAAAGGGCAAGCGGTTCGCGATCCTGTGGGGGCTCAAGGGATGTCCCGCCTGCAAGCGGATGCACGAGGTGCATCTGCTGGACCCTCGAATCGAGGCCTATATCCGCGACAATTTCGATATCTTGCACCTCAACCATATCGGTGCGCGCGCGGTGACCGATTTCGACGGGCGAAAGCTCGGCGAGAAGGCGCTCGGCGAGAGCTATGCTGTACGCTTCACGCCGACGATCCAGTTCTTCCCCGAGCGTACCACCGGCCTTGCGGCGTTGAGCGGGCAGGCGAGGGAAGTCGCGCGCATGCCGGGCCTGCTTGAGCCGACCGCGTTTCTGGCAATGTTTCGCTATGTGCGCGAGAAAGGCTACGAGACGACGCCGTTTCCTGAGTGGCTCAAGAAGCAGGTTTGAGGCAGGGCGCAGGATCGGGGGTATTTTCTAGAAATCCAGCTTGTCGCGAATGGCCGCGATGCCGGCCTTGGCGCAGGCTTCATCGGCATCACCGCCGGGTGCCCCGGAGACGCCGACTGCGCCGACCATTGAGCCGGCCGCTTCAACTACATTTCCGCCGCCGACGATCACCACCCCGGGCAGGTTGCGGATGCCGGCCTGCGGCATTCCCGGCTGGGTAATGGAGATCAACTCCATCGTGTTGGTGCGGAAACTCGCGGCGGTCCAGGCTTTTCCGGTAGCGGTGGCCGGCGTATGTGGGCCGGCCAGACGATCGCGCAGCACGACCTGGGTGATGCCGAAGCGATCGACCACCGCGACGGCGACCTGAAATCCGAGCTTTCGGCATTCGGCGAGCGATGCGCGGGCAAGATCAAGCGCCAGCTCCGGGCTCAGCGATTTGTAGGTGATGATCGAGTCCTGCGCCCGGGCCGGAGTCGAGAGCAGGACACCGGCGGCCAGCGCAGCCAACACTGCGTGAAAAGCCCAGCCCGGTGCAATCGACGCTCTGACGCTGCAATGCCTGATGACCTTCCACATTTCATGTAACCCTACTTGTTGATCGGCGATTCCGGATTGAACAGAAACGCCACGATATCCTTGATCTGCTGTTCGCTCAGGACCTTGTTGGCGCCGAACCGCGGCATGTTTGAACATGCCACGACAGCCTGAGAGTCGTAGATTTTTGCGAAAGCGTTCTTGGCTTCCACCGGATCGAACTTCCGGTCCTTGCCGTAGGACGTCAGACTGGGGCCAAGCGTGCCGTAGCTTACCTCCGCTTTTTCCATCTGGTGGCAGGCGTAGCAATTCCCGCCGCTGATGGTCTTGTCGTCATCGGAGAATTGGCCGCCGCGGCCGTTATTGGCGATCTTCTGGCCTTCTTTCCAGTCGCCGAGCAATTTGCCGTCAGCCGGGAACACCACCTTCGCCATTTCGCGCGCGACAATCTTGTCGGCCTCGGCAGAGGGGACGTCGTTGCGGTGGAGATTGCAGGTCGCGAGCGTGTCGTCGGGCTTGATGCGCGCCTGCCATTCCGGCGGAGCCTTTCCAAACGTCGCTTGCAGATACGTCTCCACCAGGGCGGGGTCGACCTTCGTCGTTGTGGTCTGGGCTTTTGCCGTCAACGGAAAGCCTGCGATGACGCCAGCGGTCAGGACGAACGCGGCAAGTCTTGAAGTCGTGTTCATGATGCCTGCCCCCCTTAGCGCTTGATCGACGGCACTGCGATCTCGCCGCCCATCGCCTGTTTCTGCAGAAAAACCGTGAGCGCCGTGATGGTATCGGAACCATATTCCGGGACGGGCCAACGCTGCTGTCGATAGCAGTCCCACAGCCGATGCTGCATGGTGCGCAGCGCGCCCTGCGAAACGCGATAGGTCGGCCACGTTCCCATGGTTTCCTGCGGCTGCTTGCCGGGCTTCGATAGGTTAGGCAGGCCCTGCAGCCGGATGCGCTTGCCCTCGTCGGCGTGACAGGTGGCGCAAGAGAAATCCATCACGCCGCCGCGCCGGTAGAACAGCGCCTCGCCGACTGCGGCCATTTCCTGTTCCTTGGGATGCTTGAGCTGGACGTCGATCTTCATGCCGTTGGACTTGTTGGCAATGAAGGCCACGAGGTCTTCCATGTCGGAGGCTTTGCCCGGACCGGAAAAGCGGCGGGCGACGACATCCTTGGTGTCCAAGCCCTGGAGGTTCTGCATGCACCACAGAAGCCGCTGCTCAAGGTCCATGACCCTGCCGGAATCTGGGAAAAAGCGCGGCAATTGGGCGAACGCACCTTCGAGCTTGCCCGCGCCGAGCCCGAGATCGCAACCTTCGAGCGAGACATTCTTGCTGCCACGCTTCTCGCCCCACAGAATTTCGCCGCGGTCGACCGCGAGAAATCCAGGGTTGGAGAATGGGTCGGAGATCATCGCGCGATAGCGCTCGATTTCCTTCTCGCTGGCGTCCTGGGCGCGGGCGGCAAATGGAAAGAGCAGGATGACGGCTGCAGCAGCCGCAGCTTTGGCCAGTCTCATTTATTCGGTTCTCCCTCCACAAGACCGTCTTTGCGGTCCTTAAAGTGTCGCCGGGATCAATCCGGCATCTTTACATTCAAAAAAAACAATATAATGATATTTGCAGATGATGATAGATCAAACCTGAAGACGTCAAGAGATACTTATCGACAGGGATGCGTAAGAAATCCCGCGGGAGGACGCAGAATGAAACTGAAAGCAGTCGCAAAGACCCGCCGTGAAGCATTGGCGCTTGCGGGTATCGCCGGACTGGCCGCGTTGATCGCGCCCAGAATCTCGCTCGCCGACGAGCAGGTCGTCGCCGCCGAAATCAAAAAGCTCTACGGCGACAAGAAGATTGAGAGCGGCAGGATCAAGCTCGACGTGCCGGAAATCGCCGAGAACGGCCTTGTGGTGCCGGTGACCGTCGATGTCGAAAGCCCCATGACCGAGCAGGATTACGTCAAGGCGGTTCATATCTTCGCCGACGGCAATCCGCTTCCCGGGATCGTCAGCTACAAGTTCACGCCGGCCTGCGGAAAAGCATCCGCCTCGACGCGCATGCGCCTCGCGCAGACCCAGAACATCGTCTGCATCGCGGAGATGTCGAACGGCAATCTTCACATGGCCAAGGCCAGCGTGAAGGTCACGATCGGCGGTTGCGGCGGCTGATCGGAACAGCCTTCGACAAGAAACAACAGGCGAGGAATCTTCAAATGGCCAACACACCCACCCCGCGCGTTCGCCTTCCAGCCCAGGCGAAGTCCGGCGAACTGATCGAGATCAAGACTCTCATTTCTCACGAGATGGAGTCGGGGCAGCGCAAGGACGCTGCAGGAAAAATCATTCCGCGCAAGATCATCAACAAGTTCGTCGCGTCGTTCAACGGCAAGGTCGTGTTCGAAGCTGAATGGAATCCGGCTATCTCCGCCAATCCCTATCAGTCCTTTTTCTACAAGGCGGTTGAAAGCGGCGAGTTCACCTTCACCTGGAAGGATGACGACGGCTCGGACTATGTCGCAAAAAACAAGCTGACGGTTGCTTGAGACGCACGGCGCGGGCCACCATAGGCTTCGCAAGAACTGACATTTCCGAGAAGATGCTCCTTCGTTGCGGAGGGCATCGAAAGGCAGAACCATGATCTCACGGCGGGAATTCCTGCAGGCGACGGCGGCTGCGTCGGCGCTGACGGTCGGAAGCGGAATGGGCCGGCTCGGGCGCGTCGCGGCCCAGCAACGCCTGACCCAGTCCGACATCACGCGGTTCGATCCGCTTGGCACTGTTACCATTCTGCATGTGACGGATACGCACGCACAATTGATGCCGCTGCATTTCCGCGAGCCATCGGTCAATCTCGGCGTCGGCGAGGTCAAGGGATTGCCGCCGCATATCTCGGATTCCGAGTTTCGGAAATACTTCAACATCGCAACCGGATCCGCAGACGCATTCGCGCTGACCTCGGATGATTTCGTCTCGCTCGCCCGCAATTACGGACGCATGGGCGGCATGGATCGCATCGCCACGCTGACAGGTGCCGTGCGCGCGGAGCGCGGCGACGACAAGGTGCTGTTGCTCGATGGCGGCGATACCTGGCAGGGAAGCTGGACGTCTCTTCAGACCAAGGGGCAGGACATGGTGGACATCATGTCGGCCCTGAAGGTCGATGCGATGGTCGGCCATTGGGAGTTCACCTACGGCGCCGAGCGCGTCAAGGAGATCACGGACAAGGCGCCGTTTGCGTTTCTGGCGCAGAACGTCCGCGACAATGAATGGCAGGAGCCGGTCTTTGAGCCGCGGAGGATGTTCGAGCGCGGCGGCGTGAAGATCGCCGTGATAGGCCAGGCGCTGCCGCGCACCGCGGTGGCCAATCCGCGCTGGATGTTTCCAAAGTGGGAGTTCGGCATTCGCGAGGAGGACATGCAGAAGCAGGTCGACGAATCCCGCGCAGATGGCGCGTCGATCGTCGTGCTGCTGTCGCATAATGGCTTCGACGTCGATCGAAAGCTCGCGAGCCGCGTCAAGGGCCTCGATATCATCTTGACCGCCCATACCCATGACGCGATGCCGGGGCTGATCCGCGTCGGCGACACGGCTCTGGTGGCCTCGGGTTCACACGGCAAGTTCGTCTCGCGCCTCGATATCGAGGTAAAGGACAAGAAGGTGTCGGGCATCCGCTTCAAGCTGATGCCGGTGTTCTCGGACGCGATCAAACCCGATCCGGGCATGGCGGCGCTGGTCGAAAAGGTGAGGGCGCCGTTTGCAAAGGATCTGGCGCGCACGATCGGCAAGACCGACTCGCTGCTCTACCGCCGCGGCAATTTCAACGGCACGTTTGATGACCTGATCTGCAACGCCATGCTGTCCGAACGGGACGCCGAGATCGCGCTGTCGCCAGGATTCCGCTGGGGCGGGACGCTGATTCCCGGCGACGCGATTACCTGGGAGCATGTCACCAATGCGACCGCGATCACCTACCCAAACTGCTATCGCAACCAGATGACTGGCGCGCAGTTGAAGGAAGTTCTCGAAGACATTGCCGACAACATCTTCCATCCCGATCCCTATTTCCAGGGCGGCGGCGACATGGTCCGGATCGGCGGCATGGGCTACGCGATCGATGTCTCCAAGCCGATGGGATCGCGAATCTCGGGCCTGACGCACCTAAAGTCAGGCAAGCCGATCGAAGCCGCCAAGACTTATACCGTCGCGGGCTGGGCCAGCATCAACGAGAACACGCAAGGCCCGCCGATCTGGGATGTCGTAGCCGCCCATGTCGCCAAGCTAGGCGCCGTGACCGTCCGGCCGAATACCGCGGTGAAGGTCACGGGAGTCTGACGATGGCGGTCAGCCAATCGCGATCAACGCATTCACGTAGTGGGATAATAGGAGGGATGCCGCATGAGTGATGGATCATCGGCGGATATTCTCAACCGGCGCCGCTTCCTCGGTGCGGCAGGCCTTGCCGGGGCCGGCGTCGCGCTCGCCGCGGTGCCCGCAGGCGCGGGCGAAGCCGCCAAGCCCGATCCGCTGATCACCGAGGTGCAGGATTGGTCACGCTATCTTGGCGATGGCGTTGACAAGCGGCCCTATGGATCGCCGTCCAAGTTTGAAAGGAACGTGGTTCGCCGCGACGTGTCGTGGCTGACGGCGTCGGCTGAATCGTCGGTCAACTTCACGCCGTTGCATGAACTGGATGGCATCATCACGCCATCGGGACTTTGCTTTGAGCGCCACCACAGCGGCATCGCCGAGATCAATCCGGCGGACCACCGTCTGATGATCAACGGCCTTGTCGACAGGCCCTTGGTGTTCACGATGGAAGACATCAGGCGCATGCCCCGCGTGAACAGGATCTATTTTCTGGAATGCGCTGCGAATTCCGGCATGGAATGGCGCGGCGCCCAGCTCAACGGCTGCCAGTTCACCCACGGCATGATTCACAACGTCATGTATACCGGCGTGCCGCTCAAGGTGCTGCTCGAGGAGGCGGGCCTCAAACCGAGCGCGAAATGGCTGATGCTCGAAGGCGCCGATGCGGCTGGCATGAACCGTTCGCTACCGATCGAGAAAGCCATGGACGACGTCGTTCTGGCGTTCGCGATGAACGGTGAAGCGCTGCGTCCCGAACAGGGCTATCCCTTGCGCGCCGTCATTCCTGGCTGGGAGGGCAATCTCTGGGTGAAATGGCTGCGCCGCATCGAGGCGGGCGACCGGCCATGGCAGACTCGCGAGGAGACTTCGAAATATACTGATCTTCTGGCCGATGGTCGCTCGCGGAAGCATACCTTCATCATGGATGCAAAATCAGTGGTGACGAACCCGTCGCCGCAGGCACCGCTGCGGCAGAAGGGTCGCAACGTCCTCAGCGGTGTTGCGTGGTCCGGCCGCGGCACCGTCAAGCGGGTGGACGTGTCTTTGGACGGCGGGCGAAACTGGCAGACCGCACGTATCGACGGGCCGGTCCTGGATAAATCGATGGTGCGTTTCTACGTCGACTTCGACTGGAACGGTCAGGAGATGATGATCCAGTCGCGGGCGATGGATTCGACCGGCTACGTGCAGCCCTCGAAGGAGGAATTGCGCAAGGTCAGGGGTGTGAATTCAATCTATCACAATAATGGAATCCAGACCTGGCTGGTGCGCTCGGGCGGGGAGACTGAAAATGTCGAGATCGGCTAACCTACTTATCTTCGCCGTGATCGCTGGCGTGGCTTGCAGCGTCGCACCCTCGACCGCGTCAGCCCAGAAAGTTGCTGTCAGGGAAACCTCAAAGGCTTCCGCCAAGCTCGGTCTTGGACGCCCCGCGTTGCCGGAGGAGATCAAGGCGTGGGATACCGACGTCCGTCCGGACGGCACGGGCCTTCCGGTTGGAAAAGGAACGGCAAAGCAGGGCGACGAAATTTTTCAGGCGCAATGCGCGTCCTGTCACGGCGAATTCGGGCAAGGGGTTGGGCGTTGGCCCGTGCTTGCCGGAGGTGCGGGCACCCTGAAGGCGGACCGGCCGGACAAGACGGTCGGGTCGTTCTGGCCGGATCTGTCGACGGTGTTCGACTATATCCAGCGCGCGATGCCCTACGGCAATGCAAGGTCGCTTTCGAACGACGAGATATATGCGCTGACGGCCTATATTCTCACGATGAACGACGTCATCAAGGATGAAAATTTCGAACTCAGCGAGAAGAACTTCACCTCGATCAGGATGCCGAATGCCGCGGCGTTCTATGACGACGATCGTGAGACCGCAGAAAAGAAGTTCTGGAACAACGAGCCGTGCATGAAAAACTGCCGGCCTGCGCCGCCAAAGGTGGTCGGTCGGGCGATTTCGGTGGATGTGACGCCGGACAGCAAGGCCGGCCCGAAGGTGGATTGATAATCTTGTCGCGTCTCCCGGCAATGTCGGTCAGCTTGTTGTTGAGCGCAATCACCGGCGCCGGAGCCGGCGATCGCCAACTTGGCGAGTACCTGTCGGGTGAGTGTGTGACCTGTCATCAGATATCGGGCCGTGAGGTCGGCGCGGTGCCGGTGATCACCGGCTGGCCTGAGGATCACTTTGTTGCGGTGATGAACTCGTACAAGGAGAAGCACCGGGACAATCGCATCATGCAAACAATCGCTGGCCGGCTTGCTGCGGATGAGATCGAAGCGCTTGCTGCCTATTTTGGCGCGATCTCCCCGCAGCTTGGCTTAAGATGATGTCCTTGGAGAACAAGCGTTTTTCCAGCAAGCTGTGATAATTTGGAGATGAAAGAATTCTGAGCGAGTGAAGTCGCAGCCAGAAGACGACGCACTCGGGCCTGAAGTTGGAAGTCTGTACAAACGGGAGGGATCAATGGACTTCAATCGAAGGCAAGTGTTGACGGGAACTGCCGCTTTCGCTGGCGCAACGATACTCGGCTCACCCGTGGTGCTGGCGCAAGCCAAACCGAAGGTCGTTGTGATAGGCGGCGGCGCAGGAGGCGCGACCGCTGCGAAGTATATTGCCAAGGACGGCGCCGGCGCCATTGCGGTGACGCTGGTCGAGCCGAATGCCAATTATCAGACCTGCTTTCACAGCAACCTGTACCTTGGCGGACTCCGGGACTACGCCTCCATCACCCACGGATACACCGCTCTGGCGAGGATGGGAATCGAACTGGTGTCCGACCGCGCCGCGGTGATCGATCGCGACAAAAAGCAAGTGGTTCTCGCCGGTGGTCAGCGGCTGCCCTATGACCGCCTCGTGATGTCTCCGGGTATTGATCTGAAGTACGATTCCGTCCCGGGGTGGTCTCAAGCGGCCGAAGAAGCGATGCCGCATGCCTGGAAACCAGGTGCCCAGACGCTCGTGCTGCGTAAGCGCCTCGATGCCGTCCCGAACGGCGGCGTGATCGTAATGATTGCCCCGCCGAACCCCTATCGCTGCCCGCCCGGACCCTATGAGCGTGTCTCGATGATGGCGCATGCGCTGAAGGCCGCCGGCAAGGACCGGTGCAAGATTTTCGTGATCGACCCCAAGGAATCCTTTTCCAAGCAAGCCTTGTTTCAGGAGGGATGGGACAATCATTACAAGGGTATGGTTGAATGGCTCGGTCCGAAGGTCCATGACGGCGTCAAATCGGTCGATCCCGCGAGCGGAACGGTCGTGACGGGCTTTGAGACTTACAAGAACGCCGCACTGGTCAATGTCATACCGGCTCAAATGGCGGGGGCAATCGTGCGGGAATCATCGCTCGCAAATGCGAGCGGATTCTGCGCGATCGATCCCAACAGCATGAAGTCCGCGGTCGACGCCAACATATACGTGCTCGGCGATGCCTCTATCGCGGGCGACATGCCGAAGTCGGCATTCTCGGCCAACAGCCAGGCCAAGGTTGCAGCCATGATGATCAGGGGCGAACTTGCCGCTGCACGGACGTTTCCGGCCCGCTACGCCAATACCTGCTGGAGCATGATCAATGCGGACGATTGCGTGAAGATCGGTGGGACCTACGAGGCCAAGGATGGCAAGATTGCCGCATCCTCGACCTTCGTTTCAAAAACCGGGGAAACGGCAGAGCTGCGCAAGCAGCAGCAAGCCGAGAACATGGGATGGTATGCCGGAATTACGACCGATATGCTGGGGTGATAATGCGCAGGATGCTATCGGTGGGCTGGATCCATTTCGGTGGATTCGGCCAAACGCGGCGACCACACCGGGGGCGGCGCATTTTCGAAAAGCCCAAGAGAAATGTTCAGTCGCTCGTTCCTGATGGCAGGCTTCTTTACCGCTGCCAGTTGTACAGCCAACGCACAGGACGTCGCTTCCGGCGAAAACTCGTTCAACAAATGTCGAGCCTGCCATCAGGTCGGCGAGACGGCAAAGAACGGTGTCGGTCCGGTGCTCAATGGGCTAATCGGTCGCAAGTCCGGAACGGTCGAAGGTTACAATTATTCC